>NZ_JBEAHX010000029.1:0-87385 GCF_040062145.1 Klebsiella sp. JN_Kp121 | reverse complement strand
CTCGTCGGGCTCATAACCCGAAGGTCGTCGGTTCAAATCCGGCCCCCGCAACCAACACAATGAACACCCTTAAGGGTGTTTTTTTGTTTCTGCCGTCCGTAAATACCGTTATAAAAAAAAGCGCCCGAAGGCGCTATTTTTTTATCCACGTCTGGCCAACGTCGCCCCATCGGCAAAGTAGGCTTTGATCCCCGCCAGAATCGACTCCGCCACTTCCTGCTGGAATTTCGCGGTCTTGAGTTTACGCTCTTCTTCGACGTTACTGATAAAAGCCGTTTCGACCAGAATTGAAGGAATATCCGGCGCCTTCAGTACCGCAAAGCCCGCCTGCTCCACCTGATTTTTATGCAGCTTGTTGATATTGCCCATTTTTTGCAACACCGCTTTACCAAATTTCAGGCTGTCGGCGATGGTCAATGACTGCACCATATCGAACATGGTGTGGTCGACGTAACGATCGCCGCTCTTGCTGACGCCGCCGATTAAGTCCGAGGCATTCTGCGTTTGCGCGAGGTATTTTGCGGCGGTACTGGTAGCGCCCTTGGTCGAGAGCGCAAACACCGAAGAGCCGCTCGGCTGACGGCTGGTAAAGGCGTCGGCGTGAATCGAAACGAACAGGTCGGCACGCTGCTTCTGCGCCTTGGCGACACGCACCTTCAACGGAATAAACACGTCTTCGTTACGGGTCATATAGACCTTCATATTACCTTCACGCTCAATGAGCGCGCGCAATCGACGGGCAATCTGCAGCACCACGTCTTTCTCACGAGTTCGGTATTTACCAATCGCGCCGGAGTCTTCACCACCGTGGCCGGGATCGAGCATGATAACGATAGGACGATCGCGCCCGGCTTTCCCCGGCTGCGGCCCGCTTTCTGCCGGCGGTACCTGACGTTCCAGATCGCCTTTGTTGTAATCTTCCAGCAGCGCCAGTAGCGGATCCTGCACATCGGTGGCCGTAGAGGGATAAAGATCCATCACCAGACGCTCTTTAAAACCGGCGACCGGCGCCAGCGCAAACAGCTGCGGTTTGACGTTTTGTTTCAGTTCAAACACCATCCGCACGGTCTGTGGGTCGAACTGGCCCACGCGCGCGGATTTGATATACGGGTCGTCGTCGCGGATTTGCCCGCCCATCCCTTTCAGAACCGAATTCAGGTTAACGCCTTCAATATCAACCACCACTCGCTCAGGATTGCTTAACGCAAACTGCCGATATTTCAGTACATGATTGGATTCCACCGTGACGCGGGTGTAAGTCGACGACGGCCAGATACGCACCGCGACTACCTGCGCGGCGGCGGCCAAACCGACCGGACTCACACTCATTAACCACATGGCGCCCGCCCCTTGTAAAAAACGACGGCGGCTTAATCCCGACTTGTATCCCGACATGCCACTCCCAAGCAAAAAAAACGTGTTTGAAGCCAAAATGAACAGATTGACCAGAAACTTTAACCAAAGCCGCATAACCTGTCATCTATAAAAGGGTAAACAAACTTTGACACCCAAGGTTTTGTCACAATGTTTTCGCAAATTAGTGACAAATTAGGGGTTGCGCCACGAAGCAAAACAGAATAAAAATACATTTATTACGAATAATCATGCATTGAGGGTTTATCATGGTGAAGGAGCGTCGCACTGAACTGGTCGAGGGATTCCGCCATTCTGTTCCCTATATAAACGCACACCGGGGAAAAACGTTTGTCATCATGCTGGGCGGAGAAGCCATTGAGCACGATAACTTTTCCAGCATAGTCAATGACATTGGCTTATTGCATAGCCTCGGTATTCGCCTGGTGGTGGTCTATGGCGCGCGCCCGCAAATTGATGCCAACCTCGCGGAACATCACCACGAGCCGGTTTATCACAAGCAGACCCGCGTCACCGACGCCAAAACCCTTGAGCTGGTTAAGCAGGCCGCCGGTATGCTGCAGTTAGAAATTACCGCCCGCCTGTCGATGAGCCTCGGCAATACGCCCCTGCAGGGGGCGCATATCAACGTGGTGAGCGGCAATTTTATTATTGCTCAACCTCTTGGCGTCGATGATGGCGTCGATTACTGCCACAGCGGCCGTATTCGCCGCATCGATGAAGAAGCCATTCATCGCCAACTGGACAGCGGCGCAATCGTGCTCATGGGCCCGGTCGCGGTATCCGTCACCGGCGAGAGCTTCAACCTCACTTCTGAAGAGATAGCCACCCAACTGGCGGTAAAGCTGAAAGCTGAAAAGATGATCGGCTTCTGCTCGTCGCAGGGGGTCTACGACCAGCATGGCGAGATCGTTTCCGAGCTGTTCCCTAACGAGGCGCAGGCGCGGGTAGAGGAGCTGGAAGCGGAAGAAGATTATAATTCCGGTACCGTACGCTTCCTGCGCGGGGCGGTGAAAGCCTGCCGCAGCGGCGTGCGTCGCTGCCATTTAATTAGCTATCAGGAAGATGGCGCGCTGCTGCAGGAGCTATTCTCACGTGACGGTATCGGTACGCAGATCGTCATGGAAAGCGCCGAGCAGATCCGCCGGGCAACCATTAACGATATCGGCGGCATCCTCGATCTTATCAGCCCGCTGGAGCAGCAAGGCATTCTGGTGCGCCGCTCGCGCGAACAGCTGGAAATGGAGATAGATAAATTCACCATCATCCAGCGCGATAACACCACCATCGCCTGCGCCGCGCTCTATCCATTCCCGGAAGAGAAAATCGGCGAAATGGCCTGCGTAGCGGTGCATCCGGATTACCGTAGTTCGTCACGCGGCGAGGTACTGCTGAGCCGTATCGCCGCCCAGGCGAAGCAGATGGGGCTCAGCAAGCTATTCGTGTTGACCACCCGCAGTATCCACTGGTTCCAGGAACGCGGCTTCACCCCGGTGGATATTGATTTGCTGCCGGAGAGTAAAAAACAGATGTACAACTATCAGCGCCGTTCGAAGGTATTGATGGCAGACCTGGGCTGACGGATAACTCCCCGGATAGCGGCTTGCGCCTTATCCGGGCTACGGTTCGGTAGTCGGTTGGTAGCCCCGGTAAGCGTAAGCGCCACCGGGGGAGGATTCCCGGATAGCGGCTTGCACCTTATCCGGGCTACCCGATTGCAAATAGGCATATCCCACGCCTTCAGGATAGTAATTTTGTTTTATCACCGCCGCATCAGTGACAAATCTTCAGCATCCGGGCTTTATTCCTGGTTTAATGTCGATGTATATCTTTATCACTGCATCAACGCAATGATCCCTCCTAACGAATGAAATCCCAGAACATTATTGATAAACATGATGGATAATGCATAAATCTGATAATTGGATTATTAGTCGATCGCGGAAGGTTGTTTCCACCATTGCTATTTATCCATGGTTAATAATATTGATAGTACATATTAATCAGAGTCTCACCCCGACAATTTTATGGAAGATGGATTACATCTACTGGCTCTTATCACTTTATTATCGATTATTAACCTTACGCTTTCGCTTATCACTATCGGATGCATGAGCGTTTTTACATTGCTAAAACCGAGAAGGCTAAAAATCTATTTCTGCGCAATGAATACCTGTTACCGCTTTGGCTATATCTTTATGCTTAACAGCAAATTACGATGTATTTTCAGTAAGAATAGTTCAAAAGCACCATCAAGGACAGGTATAATTATGGAAAAGAAACCTAATTGGCTAGTAAGAAACATAAAAAAATCACCGCCGTGATTTCTATTTACCCTTGGATATTATTACTTTTAGCAATGATGAGCAGTGGACCGGCCTATGCAGCCCTTACCGCTACCGCTATGGTTATTCTTTTATTTATCGTTTTATCCATCGTTAATTTTATTATTTCAGTGGTAATTATTGTTATTGCTAATATATCAACACCAAGTACTCCCAAAAGCTACGTAGCCTATTTCTTTGCCATGAACTCAGTCTCTTTACTCTGGCTGTTACTTTTATTTGCTTACTAATCAGAGGTGAAGAGCGTATTCACGCCCTTCATCCCCTACCCGTGTCCGGCGAAAATCTCCGCCAGGCCGCTGCGCCGTTCGGTGCGCGTCACGATGGCTTGCGCCAGTACCTGCTCGTCGGCGTAAAGCGACAGGCGCCGTTTGGCGCGGGTAATCGCGGTATAAACCAGCTCGCGGGTCACCAGCGGTACGCTACGAGAAGGCAAGATCAGCGCCGCATGATCGAACTCCGACCCTTGCGACTTATGCACCGTCATTGCCCAGGCGGTATCATGTTCCGGCAGGCGGCTTGGCTGCACCGATTTAATGCTGCCATCCGGCATCGGGAACCACACGCGAAGTTCGCCGTCCCTTTCCAGCGCAATACCGATATCACCGTTAAACAGCCCCAGCGCGCTATCGTTACGGGAAATCATCACCGGGCGACCATCGTACCAGCGTGAATGGCGCGGTAGCGTAATCGCCCGCTTACGATGAAGCATCTGCTCCAGCTGTTCATTCACGCCGCTTACTCCATAAGGCCCTTCACGCAGCGCGCACAGCAGCTGAAATTCGCCGAAGGCGGCAATCATCTGTTCCGGCGCGGCCTGCTCGCGGCGCAGTTGCAGATAACGGCCGTAGCCCTCCTGCGCCGCCATCAGCATCGCTTCATACTCCTCGGTGGTGCTGAGCGGCTGCAGAACGATATCCTCAAACGGCTGGCGTAATGTTGCTTTCACTTCTGCGCGCGCACCGGCATTGACCGCCCGCGCCAGGCTGCCAATACCGGAATGGCTGCCAAAACGGTAGCTTTTTTGCAACAGGCACAGGCTATCGCGCAACGCCCCGGCCATCTGCCCCTCCCCCGCCGGCACCGTTGCGCCGGTCAAACGCGACAGTTCTTGCGCTCGCGCCGCGGTATAACCGGATGTCGCCCAGGCGCAGATGTCGCCAAGCACCGCCCCGGCTTCCACGGAGGCAAGCTGGTCACGGTCGCCGAGAAAAATCACCCGCCCATGTTCCGGCAAAGCATCAATCAGGCGCGACATCATCGGTAAGTCGATCATTGAAGCTTCATCGACCACCAGCACATCCAGATGCAGCGGGTTCCCGGCGTGGTAGCGCATGCGTTGGCTGCCGGGCTGCGCCCCCAGCAGGCGATGCAGGGTACTGGCATCGGCGGGAACCAGCGCTTTTTGCTCATCGCTAAGCGGAAGTTTTCTTAACGCCGCCCCAAGGGATTCCGTCAGGCGCGCTGCGGCTTTGCCGGTCGGCGCCGCCAGCCGAATTCGACAGCGCGACGTGTCGTTGATCTGAATCAGCGCCGCCAGCAGCTTCGCGACGGTAGTGGTCTTGCCGGTGCCGGGACCGCCGGAGATCACCGAAATGCGCCGGGTCAGCGCCACCGCCGCAGCGACTTTTTGCCAGTCGATATCGTCGGTCGCAGGAAAGAGTTCATTCAGGGTTGCCGTTAACCGCCCTTCATCAACCTCCAGTACCCGGTTCGTCTCATTAAAAAAGCGGGCGACGGTGAGTTCATTACGCCACATGCGGTTCAGGTACAGCCTGTCGCCACATAAAATCATCGGCGTCGGTTCGTCACCGCGGCTCACCGCTGACGAAGAAAGCAACAATTGAGGCCAGTCCTGCGGCTCTCCGGCCATCGCCAGCAACTGGTCGCGGATCTCGCCGGCCTTGCCGCTTAGCGCTTCTTCAGCGTTGAGGCGCGACAGCGGCAGGCAGACATGACCTTCTCCGGCATCCCGGCTCAACAGCGCGGCGGCCAGCTTCACTGCCGGAGGGGCATCCTGCGCCACCATCAGCGCAAACTGTACGTCCAGCGGTCGCAGCAAACGCTGCTCGGCGGCGGCCAGCAGCAGTTCATCCATGGTCATGAGTCCACCTCCTGGGCAACACCGGCAAATAGCGCGTCGAGGCCGTCAATCAGCGGCTGCGCCGGGCGGGTGGTGAAGATCCCCTGCCCGCCTTCCTGCCCGTCCATGCCGCGTAAAAAGAGATAAATGACGCCGCCAAAGTGCCGCTCGTAGTGATAATCGGCAATACGGTGACGCAGATAACGGTGCAGCGCCAGGCTATACAGCTGGTACTGCAGATCATAACGATGCAGGCGCATCGCCTGGATCATCGCCTGCTGGGTATAGGCTTCGCGATCTTCGCCCAGCCAGTTAGATTTGTAGTCCAGCAGGTAATAACGACCATCATGACGAAATACCAGATCGATAAACCCTTTCAGCATGCCGCGGACCTGGCGGAAATCGAGCGCCGGGGTATCAGCCGACAGCGGATCATAGCGGCGGATCAGCGCGTCCAGCTGCAGCGGATCCAGCGGTTGTTCAATCGGTAGATAGAAGGCCATTTCCACCTGTTTATCCCGCACGCCCAGCTGATTCAGGGCGATTTCAGCCCCCGGCAGGCGTGTTCGCAGCACGCCGTCCAGCCATTCGCTCAACACCGGCGCCCACTCTTCGCCAAAACCGTGCAACTGTAGTTTTTGCGCCATCCAGTCAACCGGTACCGGCTGACTGAAATCGAGATCCTCAAATAGGCTATGCAGAAATGTCCCCGGCGACGCGCCGCGCGGGAACTGATGAGGCGTGAGCTGCGGCTCTTCCGCCACCTCGCCCACGCCCGCGGCATCGATATCAAGACGCGGCAGCAGGTCCTGACCTGCGCTGGAACCATGCTGCTGCAGACCGGAATAACTGGTCACCCGCCAGTCGTCCATAACCTGGCGTTCAAGGGTCCGCGCCGAAAGCGGCGGCAGCGCGTTTTCCGGCGCCTGCCACGGCGTCTGGTCCATGCTATCGGGAAGACATAGCGCAATATCATCGCTGCACAATGCCTGTAGCCGCGCGGTTAATCCCGCCGCGTCCATCGGCTCGCCGTCCTGCAGCAGACGGCCGAGGGCGCTGTGATGAAAATCGCTGTTGCCAGGTTTATCGCTACGGCGGGTACTTAACGGCGCAACCCCAAGACTGCAGTGCCACACCGCGCGGGTCAGGGCGACGTACAACAGGCGTAAATCCTCCGCCAGGCGCTCGGCTTCCGCCAGCTCAAGGCTATTCTCCCCCTCTCCGAGGTCGAGTACCGCAGCAAAGGAATCGCGGTCGTGATAGAACGCCTGATCCTGTTTGCGAAAGCGCGCGATAAAGGGCAGCCAGACCAGCGAATATTCCAGTCCTTTTGATTTGTGGATAGTGACGATTTGCACCAGATGCTTATCACTCTCCAGACGCATCTGCTGGCTGGAAGCATTGCTGTCCGGCTCGGCGATATGTTGCGTCAGCCAGCGCACCAGCGCGTGCTCGCTCTCCAGCTGATTAGCCGCCTCTTGTAACAATTCGCTGATATGCAAAATATCGGTCAAACGGCGTTCGCCGCCGTGGGTCGCCAGCAGATTTTCGGCAATATGACGTGCCCCCATCAGCGCGCGCAGCATTGGCATCACGCCGCGCTGGCGCCAGATGTGCCGGTATTCACTGAACTCCTCTACCAGCGCATCCCAGGCACGTTCATCCTGATTGAGGTTTTCGATATCCTGCGCATTAAGGCCAAACATCGACGTCGCCAGCGCGCTGCGTAGCGTGTTTTCACGCTCTGGCGCCAGTACCGCCTGTAGAACCCACAGTAATTCCTGCGCTTCCGGGGTTTCAAAAACGCTGTCGCGGTTTGAGAGATAGACCGACGGGATCGACAAAAGCTGCAGCGCATCGCGAATGAGCGCCGCTTCGAGACGGTTACGCACCAGCACGGTGATATCGGAGGCGCGCACCGGCTCGGCTTTTTCGCCGCGCCACAGCAGCGCGCGCCCCTGCTGGCCGGCGCTGAGCCAGTCGCGGATCTGCGTCGCACACAATTGCGCCATAAAAGACTGATAATCGCCAGAACCGACGGCTTCGCCAGGCATTAACCACATGTTCATCGCCGGGATCGGCTTCTCATCAATGGTAAAGCGCAACGTCTGATTTTTAGCGGCTGGCTTCACCGGCAAGAATGGGATCTCGCGGAACATGAATGGATTATCACTCAGGCCGAACAGACGATTAACGCTCTGTACCATGCCCGGCGCCGAACGCCAGTTGGTATCCAGCGTATAGTGGGCGGCAACGTCGCCGCGCGCTTTCATATAGGTAAAAATATCGGCGCCGCGGAAGGCGTAAATCGCCTGTTTCGGGTCGCCAATTAACAGCAAAGCCGTATCCGGCTGGCGACGCCAGATGCGGCGGAAAATACGATACTGCTGCGGATCGGTATCCTGGAACTCATCGATCATCGCCACCGGGAAACGCTGGCGGATGGCGCTGGCCAACGCTTCGCCGCTGTCGCCGCGTAGCGCGTCGTCAAGACGGCTGAGCATGTCGTCAAAGCCCAGTTCGCCTCGACGCCGCTTTTCGCGGGCGACCGCTTCGCGGATCTCGACCATCGCCCTGGCGATAACCAGATCGTTTAAGGTCAGTGGTGAGGCAAGCAGCGCCTCTACCGCGCTGAATAGCGGATGCAGCGGCGGTTCGCCGCCGTCTTTGGTGCGCTCAATGAGGAACGGTTGCGAGAATTTTTCCAGCGCATCAGGCAGCTGATAACTCAGCGTTTCTTCCTGCGCCCAGGCGCTTACCTTTTCGATCCACTTGCCCTGGTTACCGCGGTTGAACTTGCGGCGATCGAGCCCTGAGCTTTCCAGCACGTTTTCAATTTCACCCACCTGCTCCCGCCACTGCTGCTTCAGCGCATTGATACGTTCCAGGATTTGCTGATGGCGGCTTGCTAGCGTCTCTTCCGCGGGCGGCGGCGATTTTAGCTGCGGCGCTTCGCCCTGCAGCCAGCGGTCTATAGCCTTGAGCAGATCGCGCGGCCCTTTCCATTGTTCATGGATCACGGCGGCGATATCGCGCGGCAGCGGATAGCAGTGGCGACGCCAGAAGTCGGCGCAGGCCTGATAACGCAGGCGGGATTCGTCTTCGATCAATTGCTGTTCAAACAGCATGCCGGATTCGAAGGCGTTGAGGCTTAGCATCCGCTGACAGAAGCCGTGGATGGTAAAGACTGCCGCCTCGTCCATCTGCCGCTCCGCCAGCATCAACGTTTGCGCCGCCTGGTTTTTATCGGCGATTTCCGCGAGCAGAGAGGCATACAGAGGATTACTGGAACTCTCACGCAAACAGGCGATCCGCAGTTCATGAATATTGCTGCGGATGCGCCCACGCAGCTCTTCCGTCGCCGCTTCGGTAAAGGTAACCACCAGCAGCTCTTCCACGCTGACCGGCCGGGGGAAAGCAGATTCCCCCCCCAGCCCCAGCAGCAGCCGTAGATATAGCGCGGCGATGGTAAAGGTTTTGCCGGTGCCCGCGGAGGCTTCTATCAGCCGCTCGCCCGTCAGGGGCAAGCGGAGTGGGTCAAGAGACTCAGCGGTTTCGGTCATTCATTCTCTCGCATCAGGGGTAAGGATTTTTGCAATGCGCTGACGCTTTCCCATACCTTACCGCCTTCAGGGGCGGCGTATTCCGTCTTGCCGTTCTGGCTGCCGGAAACCTGGGATAACAGTGCCATGCCTTGCGGATCCACCACCGTCTGATGGAAGAAGTCGGCAAGTTTTTGCGGCGTCAGCAGTTTCATCTGAGCCACTACTTTATCACGTGAATCGAAGCGCATATTACCGCGATCGAAATCTTTGCTCAGCTTTGATGCTTCTTCGCTCAACGTTTGCGGCGCCTGCAGCATCTGGCTAATCGCCGCCTGCTGGATCTGGGCAAACTCTTCCGGTTTCATCGCCCGCAGTTTGGCTTCCGCCGTCGGGAAGAAGGCCTGGAAGCGCTGCCAGAGGAAGGCCGGCTGTTTATCGCTGCTCTGTAGCAGGAAGCCCATCCCCCACTGGCGGCCCACATTCATTGAGAAGGCGAATACCGCATAGCCGAGTTGTTCTTCAGTACGTAACTGGTTGTAGAACCAGGGCTGAATAATCTGCCCTAACAGCGAACTGGCGGCCATGCTGCTGTATTCATCGACATTTGGCGGCGCGAAAACCGCCGCCAGCGCGGAGTCGGTGCTGCTGCCTGCTTTCTCAAACATCGCCAGCTGTTTGCTGTCGATCAGCACGTCTTTGTTGCGACACCACTCGTTGCCATCGGCGCCAAGCTGTTTTTGGATCTGGCGGGCCAGATCGGTGGACTGTCTGGCGCTCATGTTACCGATGACCAGCAGCTCCGGCCGCCCTCTTGCTTTCAGGTTATCGCGGTAGTTGATCACCTCTTTCAGAGTGATTGACGGTAGTAAATCGCGACGTGTTTTACGCTCAAAATAGGGTACCTGCGACAGCATCTGAATCGGCATAATCGCCTGGTCATAGGCTTTGCCTTTGTCCGCCGAATCCATCATCTGGGCATACCAGGACTTCGCTTGCTCAAGCTGCTCTTCGGTCGGCGTATAGCTAAAGTAGCCGTCCAGCAGCGCGGTAAAGAGCTGCGGCAGACGCTGGGTATAGCCGTTGGCATTAACCATCAGACCGTTGTTGGCGCCGGTCGAGAAGCTTATCCCGCCTACCGCGGCCTGATTGCTAAGCTGATCGAGGGCGATACCGGCCAGGTAATCATTCAACGCGAACATCACCTGACGGCGCGCGCTGTCCATCGCCTGCGGGTTACGTAGCACCAGCGAGACGTCGGCCTTCGGTTCACTGGCAAAGTACTGGCTTGGCGCGTACACCACGCGCAGCGTCGGCTCATCGACGATAAGCTCCGGATGCGGGTAGGCCTTATCGCTCTTAATCAGCGTGAAATCATCCGGAATATACGGGTTCAGCGTCGGCAGCTGCAGCTTGATGGCCGCAGATTTTTGCTGCCAGTCGGTGAAGGTCCGGGCGCTAATTTTATCGACCTGGTACGGCGCGTTGACGAAATAAGCGGTTTTGTTGTGCGGCTCATTCGGGCTGATGTACCAGATACGCGCATTTTGCGGCGTCATCATCGCCAGACGGTCTTTAATCGCCTGGGCATCATAGCGGTCGGCGATATTAACCACGTCCAGTACGTGCTCTACCGGCACGCGAATCATGGTATCGGCCAACCACTCCACGTAATCCATATCGCGGTTAATCGACGGATAACGGAAATCGAGCTCCAGCACGTGGGCTAATTCATCAAAGTAGCGCTTATCAATACCCTGTGTACGCAGCAAATTCAGGTAGCTGAAAATAGCGGCGGTAACTTCATCGCGGTGCGCCAGGCCTTTATCGGTGAGGGTAGCGGAGATCGCCAGCACGCCGCTATTACCGTTGACCGCCGGATCGGAATCCGCGCGAATCCCTTCCGCCAGCCCCTGCTTCTGCAGCCAGTCGGATAAGGTGCCGGGGCTGCGGTTGCCAATCATATAGGTCACCAGCTCATCGGTCTTGCTGCGGAACTGAGCGCTGTTGTTATCGATGCGGAATTCAACGCGCAGCACCTTACGCGGCATCGCCGGCACGTAGTGAATCACAATGCCCTTCTGCGCATCGGTCACGACCGGTACGGTAATCTCCGGCTTGCTGATGTCATGATTAGGCACCCGCCCGTAGGTCGCGGCGGCAATGCTTGCCAACTCAGGCAGCGGCTTATTGCTGTAGATAACTGCCTTCATCAGGTTTGCCGAGTACCAGCGGTCGCGGAAAGCGTGTAGCGCATCAAGCACCGGGCTGCCAGGCTTATCGCTCAGTGTATCGAGGTTACCGCCGGAGAATTGTGAAGCCGGATGCGCAGGGTTGATGGTTTCGGCGCTCACCTGCGCCATGCGCATCCCGTCCCGGGTGCGCGCCATGGTCAATTCGGCGTTGACCGCGTTACGTTCGCGTTCGGCATATTTTTTATCCAGCAGCGGCGCGGCAATGGCATCGGCCAGTCGATCGACGGCGCCGTTGAGCGCGTCATTTTCCACCTCAAGGTAGAACGCGGTGCGATATGGCGCCGTGCTGGCATTATGACTGCCGCCGTGCATTTTGAGGAATTCAGCAAGGCTGTCAGGCTGCGGGTACTTCTGCGAGCCCATTAAGGTCATATGCTCGAGATAGTGCGCCAGCCCTTGATGGTCGGCCGGATCCTGTAATGAACCCACCGGCACCACCAGCGCCGACAACGATTTTACCGCCTGCGGATCGGATACCAGCAGCACGACCATTCCGTTTTGCAGGCGAATAGCCTGATAGTGACGGGGATCTTTTTCGCTTTTACGGATGGTTTCCTGAATCGGTTGCCATCCGGTGTCTGCCTGACTTAACGGCGCCCAAAGGGCGACCACTACAACAAGAACTTTGAACCATAAACTGCGGGGCATTCACGGACCTCATCATTAACAAACTTCGCGCTGCATAGCGTCAGCGTGGATACCCATCATCAGGCTCCGGCCATCTTCCGGGTATTTAAAACATCAGTCCGTGATTCGCTGCGCATAATAAATGAACAACCTTCTTTTGCGCAATTTTTATACTATTACAATTTTATTCGGACTGATGGAAACGAAATATCGGCAACAGATAACGCTGCGCCTGCGCGATAATTTCTTCATAGTACGCAGGCTCAAGGGTGCGCCACAGGCGCTGGTACCAGATATCGGCACCTTCGCCGCTCACCACCATATTACCTTCGTAGGCCTGAAGGAACTTGCTACGCGCTTTTTGTTGCGTTTCGTCATCCATTAACATGACATCCTTTTCCGCGTCGTAACAGGCTTTTAGCCACGCGCCGCCGCTTTCCGGCAACAGCAGTAGCGGTTTTGACATCCCCTGCAGGTAGCCTTCTACCAGCTCATTCAGATACGCCTGCGCCTGCTCCGCCGCCAGCGGCGGGAAACGCCATTCGCCTTCCTTGCGCACGAACAAGCGACTTTCGCCGAGACCGCCGCTAGCACAATAGACAAGATGTTCCAGCCAAAGTTGCACGCCCTGAGAGACGCTCAGCAGCGATGGACGCCAGCGCAATAACCCATCCGGCTGTACCTGCTGTAGCCAGCCGGTGAGATTGATACCGTTGCACTGCAGGTCGATCTCCATACTTTGCGCGGGCTGACGACTGGCGATAACCCGCTCAGCCAGGTTCTGCATTTCCTGACGCTGCGCCTCCCACGCCAGTTCGCCAAACGCGCCAAAAGGCAGCTCACCCGCCGCACGAAAACGACGATACATCGCTGACGCATCCTGCTGTTCAATCAGCGTATTCAGCAACTGTTGGTTCAACTGGTAACGGCTTAGCCCTTCAAGCACGAAAGGCTCATCTTCGGGGATCTCGCTCTCTTCAGAGCGGAAATTCACCCGCAAACGCTGCTGGAAGAAAGCGCGCACTGGATGCTGCCAAAAGCGTAACAGCTGTTCGAACGGCAGCGTGTCGATATCGAGCGGCGCAAGCGGCTGGATAAATTCACTATGCGCCTCTCCCTGCTGGCTGGCGGCGGCCAGCCACTCTCTTGCATAGCTCTGATCTTCATCCGGCAGGTAATTGGCGGCATCAAAAGGCATGCGCGTATGCAGATGGGTAATGTGCTCTTTAACGCGGCGTTCGCTGGCATCGCAGTCCAGCGCTTCATCGCCTTCAAGACAGTGGCTCTGACCGATATAGTCCGCCAGTTCCTGTACCAGCACCGAAGGATAACGCTCGCTATTATCCTGAATAGAGCGGCCGATATAGCTGATGTATAGCTTCTGTTCTGCCGACATCAGCGCTTCCAGGAACAGATAGCGGTCGTCGTCGCGACGGCTACGGTCGCCGCGCTGCGGTTTTTGGCTCATTAAATCGAAACCCAGCGGCGCGAGGGTGCGTGGGTAGACGCCGTCGTTCATCCCCAGCAGGCAGACAACTTTGAAGGGAATAGAACGCATCGGCATCAGGGTGCAGATATTCACCGGCCCGGCCAGGAAACGCTGGCTGATGCGCTGCTGATCGAGGCGCTGCGCCAGCTCATCGCGCAGCAGCGATAGCGGCACGGCAGCCCCGTACTGCGCATCCAACCCGCCATCGATGATGGCTTGCCATTGCTGTTCAATCAGCGCCAGCGCCGCTTCGGTTTCACTGTCTGGCAGGAAGAAATCCGTGAGCAGATCGCGGCACACCGGCAGCCACTCTGTCAGCGGGCGATCCTGTGCCAGACCGCGGCGCCACAGATTGAGCTGCATCAGCAGCGAAGCGAGATTCCCCACCAGTTCGGCAATCAGCCCGCTGGATTCATCATAGGGCAGCACCGACTGCCACTCGCCCTGGCTGCTGTCCATCGCATATCCCAGCAGCATACGTGTTAAACCGAAACGCCAGGTGTGCTGACCGGTCGCCGGGAGATCCATTTCGCGCACGTTGTCGTCATCCATACCCCATCGTACGCCGGATTCATTGACCCACTGACGCAGATAGCGTAGCCCCTCTTCATTGATATTGAAGCGCGCCGCCAGCACTGGCACATCCAGCAGCGCCAGCACATCTTCACTGGCGAAACGGCTATCCGGCAGAGAAAGCAACGTGATAAACGCCTGTAGCGCCGGGTGCGATTCCCGCGCCCGACGGTCGGAAATCGCCCACGGCAGCCAGCGTTCGCCGCGCGCTGCGCCGAATACCGCCTGAATATAGGGACTGTAGCTGTCGATATCGGCGACCATGACGATAATATCGCGCGGCGTCAGCTCCGGGTCTTCTTCCAGCATCGCCAGCAGCCGGTCATGCAGCACTTCCACTTCGCGTTGCGGGCTATGGCAGACGTGGATAGCCAGGCTGCGGTCGTCAGTCGCCAGCGGACGCTTACTCTTACTGCTGGCGAACTCTTGCGCGGTGCGCCCTGCCACCGCGGCGTTGCGCAGATCCAGAATATCGGCCTGAAGGTTATGCAGCAGGTTATCGGGGGCGATATCGACAAAGGCGTCCAGCTCTTCATAGCGCTCCAGCCCGGCCAGCAGATAGATATAATCGCGCCCGAGCTTACCCCACGAGGCCAGCAGCGGGTTGCCAACATCCTGCTCGCCATCATCATTAAACAACCCCGGCGCCTGTTCGGTGTCGCGGAACAGCGGCAGCTCGCGCGCCTCGCGGTGGTGGCGGCGCTGGCGCGACATCAGTTTGGCAAGAAACGCCGGATCTTTAATATCGCCCCAGTAGTAGCGACAGGGGTTAGTGAAGAGTACATAGACATCGACGTGCTTGCCCAGCGCCTGCAGGGCCTGCAAATACACCGGCGGCAGCGCGGAGATACCGCAGATAAAGACCCGCGACGGCAATCCGGCTGGCGGCTGGTCAGCATTTTCCAGCGCGCTGATAAAGCGCTGGTACAGATTAGCGCGGTGCCACAGCGGTTGCCCAAGCTCCGCGGTGTATTCGACTAACGCTTTCCACAGCGGAGCCTGCCACTGCTGAGCGTCGCCCAGCCCGTCAACCCGTTCATCGGCCTCCCAGCGCATCAGCCACTCCGGGCGATAGACCAGATACTGGTCATACAGGTCGGCTACCCGCGCGGCTAGTTGGAACAGCTTACGCTTGTCGCTGTCATCGCTCAGATAGTGGCGCAGCAATGTGAAGGCGTCATCGTCGAGATACTGCGGTAGCAGAGTCATTAGCTTCCAGCTCATGCTCTGTTTACTGAAGGCGCTCTCGCCGGGAATATCGTCTAGCACGCGAACGAACATATCCCAGATAAAGCTGGCCGGCAGCGGAAACTCGATATTCGCCGCAATACCGAAGCGCTTTGCCAGCGTCATTTGCAACCATTGCGCCATACCGGTACTTTGCACCAGCACCATTTCCGGCATGAAAGGGTCATCCAGCCGCTGGCGCTCGACGATAAACTCCATCAACGCTTCAAGCACATCCAGACGGTTTGAGTGGTACACCCTTAACATATTCGCTCCTGACTACTGATTTGCCGGACAATGTAGCCGGTTCATCTGCACCCGCTTAGCGGCGGGCATGGTGATCGTTACCGTGATGCTGACACAACTTTGCCTGGATGTCTGCAAGCGGCTTATTTGCCCTTGCGCGGGCTGTGCCGGGGGAACGAGCTGGCTAAAGCGCCACGCCTCCCGCCACTGCTGGCGGAAGGCGTTCAATTGAGCGGCGCCGCTGGCCAGCCCGCGGTGATAACCGCCAAGTGCCGCGATGGTCATGATTAACAGCGCCATCGCTAATAATGACTCCGCCAGGCTAAAACCGCGCTGGCGCGCTACGGCATCAGGCATAACGCACTCTCCATTAACGGGCAAAAATCGCTCCAGCCATGCGCTAAATAGCGCAGCACGCCCTGTTCAACCCATGCTGACTGCCACAGCTGTACTGTGCCGCTGCCGGCGATAAGCAGCGCGCGGCCATCATTAAAAAGCCGCAGGCACGCTCGCCAGCGTTGGCTGTTTTCCTGTTGACACACCACATCGCTCTGCAGCGGCCAGTTCACCCCTTTGCCCCACTGCAGCGCCGACTGCGCGGCGGCCGTATCGCGAATCGCCTGGGTTTCGGCGCTCACCTGCGCCAGCAGAGATCGCTGCTGCTGATTCATCCCCTGCAACAGCAGGCTGCCCAGCGCCAGTAACAGCAGCACCATCAGCAGCGATGAAACTCCGCGCTGGCGTTTCACAGGTTGAACCCCGTCACCCGATATTGCGCCTCGGCGGAAATACGCGAGTCCGATTGCGCCTGCGCCCCCAGGGTAACGATAAGTTCAGGAGAAAACCCGCTTATCACCTGCCGCTCAACGTGAAAGCGCGTGACCGTGAGAGCGGCGGGATTGGTCATTTTCTCCCAATTTTTACCGCCGCAGTCAGCGACGCCGCGCCGCGTTTCCAGCGCCCCATCGCGCAGACGAAAACCGGTGGAATCGGCATCGGCCTCCGGCGCCAGTTCCCAAATGCCGTTGCTGTTGCCATCCCAGCGAACGATGACGCACTGCCCGCCGCTGGCAATCACCAGCGCCTGACCATGACATTGACCTGCGCAATATCCGGCGCGCTGCAAATGTTTGGCTAATGCATAGACCCGCTGCCATAGCTCATTTTCCAGCGCCTGCTGCTGCGTTTGGCGAAGAACCTGGCGCTGTAGCGCCGGAAGGAAACGAGCGGCTCCGAGCAGTAATACCGCGCCAATCGCCATGGCAATCAGCGTTTCAATGAGCGAAAAACCACGCGCCGCTACTGGCATAATTCCTCCTCTTCCCGGCACAGGCGTATGCGCCCCCAGTTAGAGACAACAATCCGCCACGCTCCGCCATCGCTTTGCAGCAGGATATGGCCGGCCCAGGCGCTGTTGCGCAGGCCGTAAAAACCAATGCCCGCCGTCAAATGTTGCAGCGTAATCCCCGGCCATAGCGGCTGCAGGGTGAAAGGTGTTTTCGCGTGACAGCCAGCCTCCACGCCGCTTGCGCTCAGACACCAGCCGGCGGGCGATTGTCCGACGCGAATGACGCGCTCGCGGTTGTGCCAGTTGGCGTCATCGCGCAGCAGCACGAGATAATCGCGCACCTGACAGGCGACCTGCCACAGGCGCTGTTGCTGTTGCCAGCGCTGCCAGCCGTACATACCGCTGGAGCTGAGGATGACCACCAGCATCATGGTGACCAGCATTTCAATTAGGGTGTAGCCATGCTGTCTGTTCATGGCGTCGAGTATGCGTTGCTCTGACCATCCATTCGAATGGTAAATCTACGGTTCGCGTCGCGGCTCGGGAAAAAATTCGCCAGTTGCAGGATGTTGAGCGGCGTCAGGAATCAGGCTCGCAAAACTCTGCAAAGGGCATAAAAAAACCGGCGCTGCTGGCGCCGGTTTGTCATCACTACAGAGAGGTTAAATCGCCACTGGCGCTTTAATACCCGGATGCGGGTCATAACCTTCAATTTCGAAGTCTTCAAAACGGTAGTCGAAAATCGACGCCGGTTTGCGCTTAATGACCAGCTTCGGCAGCGGACGCGGTTCGCGGCTCAGCTGCAGGTTGGTCTGCTCCAGGTGATTGCTGTACAGGTGAGTGTCGCCGCCGGTCCAGACAAAATCGCCCACTTGCAGATCGCACTGCTGCGCCACCATATGCACCAGCAGCGCATAGCTGGCGATGTTGAACGGCAGGCCGAGGAACACGTCACAGGAGCGCTGATACAGCTGGCAGGAGAGCTTGCCGTCGGCGACGTAGAACTGGAAGAACGCGTGGCACGGCGCCAGCGCCATTTTATCCAGCTCACCGACGTTCCATGCCGACACGATGATACGGCGAGAGTCGGGGTCGTTTTTCAGCTGTTCCATGACCGTGCTGATCTGGTCGATATGGCGGCCGTCCGGCGCGGGCCAGGAGCGCCACTGTTTGCCGTAGACCGGCCCCAGATCGCCATTCTCATCCGCCCACTCGTCCCAGATTGTGACGTTATTTTCGTGCAGATAGGCAATGTTGGTGTCGCCCTGCAGGAACCACAGCAGTTCATGGATGATGGAGCGTAAATGACAGCGCTTGGTGGTCACCAGCGGGAAGCCTTCCTGCAGGTTAAAACGCATCTGGTGGCCGAAGATAGAGATGGTGCCAGTGCCGGTGCGGTCATTTTTTGGCGTGCCCTCAGCGAGCACTTTCTGCATCAAATCAAGATACTGTTTCATGGTTCCTCAAGAGTTTTGTTGCTGCGGACGATGACGATAAGCCCAAACCATCATAATGATACCCGCAAGCACCATCGGGATCGAAAGAATCTGCCCCATACTGATGTACTGTACCCAGCCGCCGGTAAACTGCGCGTCCGGCTGACGGAAGAATTCCACGATAATGCGGAACAGGCCGTAGCCAATCAGGAACAGGCCGGAAACGGAACCGGTCGGGCGCGGTTTACGGATAAACAGGTTCAGGATCAGGAACAGCACCACGCCTTCCAGCGCCAGCTCATAAAGCTGCGAGGCGTGACGCGGCAGCGCGCCGTAGGTATCGAATAATGATTGCCACTCCGGGTGCGACGGCAGCAGCGCCAGATCTTCAGCGCGCGAGCCCGGGAAAATCATCGCGTAATGGAAGTTCGGGTCAACGCGGCCCCACAGTTCACCGTTGATAAAGTTGCCCAGACGCCCGGCGCCGAGGCCAAACGGGATCAGCGGCGCGATGAAATCGGAGACCTGGAAGAAGGTGCGTTTGGTGCGTTTGGCGAAGATAATCATCACCAGAATCACGCCGATCAGGCCGCCGTGGAACGACATGCCGCCATCCCAGACGCGGAACAGATATAGCGGGTCGCTAAGGAAGACCGGCAGGTTGTAGAACATCACATAGCCGATACGGCCGCCGAGGAATACGCCGAGGAAGCCCGCGTAGAGCAGGTTTTCCACTTCATTTTTCGTCCAGCCGCTGCCCGGACGATTGGCCCGACGGGTGGCCAGCCACATCGCAAAGACGAAACCAACCAGGTACATTAAGCCGTACCAGTGGAGAGAGACCGGTCCAATGGAAAATATTACCGGATCGAACTCCGGAAAATGCAGGTAGCCACTATTCATCTGTCACCATAAAGACTTGTTATTCCGCCGAAAGTGGACAGCGGTGATGATCCGTGCCCGCTTAAAACGGGCACTCCGAAGGAGGCGAATGATAGCATAAGCGTGTAGTGCGATCCGCGCTGAACGTGTAAAAGATATGTATACGGATGCTAACAGCGTGCGGTTTTTTCCCCGGGCTCGCTACTCGCGGTGCCGTTTTTTTGTCGGGTGGCGGCTAACGCCTTACCCGACCTACGGTCCGTGCGACCTGCCTTTAATTTATTCACCATGATGGCTGATACTACTGGTGCTGGCGATCTCAAAATCCCCCGGTGGCGCTGCCGCTTACCGGGGCTACAGCACTACTCGCGGTGCCGTTTTTTGTCGGGTGGCGGCTAACGCCTTACCCGACCTACGTTAACTACGTTACCGTCCGCCGCGGATCAGGCCGCCGAGACCGCGGCGCTCCATAAACGCCGCCACCTGGTGGCGCACTTCGGTGGTCATCTGCGCTTCCAGACTGCGCCGTGACAGCTCCTGCGCTTCTTCGATATCGATACGGCGTAGCAGATATTTCACGCGCGCGACCGAACGGCCGTTCATCGACAAATGGCGATAGCCGAGTCCTACCAGGATAGTGACGCACATCGGGTCGCCCGCCATTTCGCCGCACAGGCGCAGATCGATACCAAAACGCTCGGCGTCATGAGCGATCATTGCCAGCGCCCGCAATACCGCAGGATGCAGGCAGTCGTACATATTGGCGACGCGGGTATTATTGCGGTCGACCGCGAGGATGTATTGCGTCAGGTCATTGGTGCCGACCGAGATAAAGTCGATGCGGTTTGCCAACTGCGGCAGCATAAAGACCATAGACGGCACTTCCAGCATCACCCCAAGGCGCGGGCGCGGAATAGCGTAACCAATCATCTCTTCGACTTCACGGCTGGCGCGCTCAATCAGGCGGCGGGCTTCGTCAACCTCTTCGAGGCTGGTGACCATCGGCAGCAGTATGCTGAGGTTGCCGGTGGCGGCATTGGCGCGCAGCATGGCGCGCACCTGGATCAAGAAGATCTCCGGCTGATCGAGCGTAATACGGATCCCGCGCCAGCCAAGGCACGGGTTCTCTTCGCTGATCGGCATATACGGCAGTTGCTTATCGGCGCCAATATCCAGCGTACGCAGGGTTACAGGCTTGCTGTTAAACATCTGCAGCATGCCCTGATACTGGGCGACCTGCTCCTCTTCGGAGGGGAAGCCGCTTTGCAACATAAACGGAATTTCGGTGCGGTAAAGCCCGATACCATCGATAAAGCTGCCGAGTTTCTCTTCATGCTCCGGGCTCAGGCCGGCGTTGAGCATCACTTTTACCCGTTCGCCGCTTTTCAGTTCGGAAGCGCGTTCGAGATCGTCTTCCGCCAGCCGGCTCAGTTCGTTCTCTTCGCTGATTAACCGCTGATATTCCTGCAGCAGCACCGGTTCGGGATCGACCAATAGATCGCCGCGATAACCATCAACGATCAGCATATGGCCATGCAGCAGCGACGGCTGAATATCGGCGCCCATTACCGTCGGAATACCCAACGCGCGCACCATGATCGCCGCGTGGGAGTTGGCCGCGCCGTCGCGCACCACCACCCCGACCAAGCGGTCCTGCGGCACTTCCGCAAGCGTGGTTGCCGACAGTTCGTCGGCCACCAGGATAATGCGCTCAGGCCAGGTATTCGGTCCCTGGGTGGTGTCGTCGAGATGGAACAACAGCCGCTGCCCGAGAGTACGTAAATCCCCCGCCCGCTCTTTCAGATAGCCATCGCTGAGGGCGGCAAACTGCTCGGCAAATTTTTCAATGACCTTTTTCACCGCCCATTCGGCGACGGAGCCCTTGTCGACTTCATCGAATAGCTCACGGCGCAGGCGCGCATCGGATAGCAGGTGCGAATAGAGGTCAAAAATAGCCGCCGTCTCTTTTTGCGCCCCGGCGGCGTAGCGCTTGCTGTAGCGACGAAACTCATTCGCCGCCTCTTCCAGCGCGCCGGTGAGACGTTCGCGCTCGGAAGCGGTGTCCAGCGTCGAGGCCTCGTAGACCTGCTCCATCAACGGCAGGCTGGCATCCATCCAGCCTTCGGCAATCGCCACCCCGGATGATGCCGGCAGCGCGCGGATGCGGGTCTGACGATACTGCCCAAACAGCGCATTTAACTGTGATTGGGAGAGAATCGCGGCCATCTGGGTGGCGAGGGTGACAAGGAAGGACTCTTCACTTTCATCGAACTGGCGCAGCTCACGCTGCTGGACTACCAGCACACCCAGCAGCTGACGCCGCTGGATGATCGGCACGCCAAGGAAGGCGCGAAAACGCTCCTCCTTAACAGCCGGGATGTATTTAAAGCTGGGATGCTTCTGCGCATCGGCGAGGTTGATAGGTTCGGCCAGCCGCCCCACCAGGCCGACAAGACCTTCATCAAATGCGAGTGCGACTGTGCGCCCACGGGGTTTTTTCAGCCCGCGCGTGGCCATCAGGTAATAGCAGCGTCGATCGTTGTCAGCCAGATAAACCGAACAAACTTCCGTTTCCATCGCTTTACAGACATCCGTCACCAGGATATCCAGCGCCTCGTTTAAACGCGGCGCGCTGGCGACCTTCTCGACTATTTCTCGCAACCGAGTGAGCATAATGTGCGTGGCTTAACCTCTTTTACGTCGATAAGCAGGCGCGCTTTGTGGCTTTGGTGTGGTTTCAGCGAGCGACATTGTCACACCCGCGAACTCTTTCATCACCCGGCGGTAAACGTCGCGCTTAAACGACACCACCTGACGAACCGGGTACCAGTAACTTACCCATCGCCAGCCATCAAACTCAGGTGTACTGCTGGTTTGCATATTAATAGCCGTATCGCTGCCGACCAGTTGTAGAAGAAACCACTTCTGCTTCTGACCGATACAAACCGGCTTTGTGTCCCAACGCACCAAACGTTTAGGCAGCTTGTAACGCAGCCAGTTACGGGTTGAGGCCAGGATCCGCACATCTTTGCGGCTTAACCCAACCTCTTCGAACAATTCCCGATACATTGCCTGCTCGGCGGACTCGCCTGGATTAATGCCCCCTTGCGGGAACTGCCACGAGTGCTGACCATAGCGCCGGGCCCACATCACCTGGCCCTGGCGGTTACAGATTACAATGCCGACATTTGGGCGGTAGCCATCGTCATCAATCACCGGACTACCTCAAAATAAGCTTCAATGTGAATGATTGTTTCACACTCATTGGAAACGGTAAACCACTCTCTGTGTGGCGTGATAACGAATAACATTTGAATAACTCACAGTAATCACCCGAGTTATAAACAGTGAACGCCATCCCCGGGCCATTTTATTCACTTTTTCTGTGGATAGAGTTGTGAAGAAGTACGGAATTAACCAGGGAAAACCCAGAGTAGTCCGAACGACGTAGAGATAGGGCTTCTTAATAATGACATACTATTCATTAAGTTATCATAGTTCACACCGACAAATTACAGCATAACGTGATGATCATCACATATGCGATCCGGCAACTGATGAAAGATCGAACAATGCCGCTTTTATCCACAGATAAAGCACACTCGTCGGGCACATTTTGTCTAAAAATTCGATTTTCGTCGCACGTCAAGGCTGTAAATCGAACCAGTAGTGGGGCTTTTCCCCAGTTATCCCATTTTTCTGTGGATAACATGGTGTAAGATCCTGTTCATTGTCAGTGACCAGTTCTGGAAAACCCGTTTTCACTGTTTTCACAAGCGAAGAAACGGGACAAAAAACATATATAAATCATCACATTGGTATAGTTACCCATAAAAAGGTAAACTCTATCCACAACGCATAAAAATAGCGCTCACTTTTTAACCAGAGGTTTTCCATCATGCCAGCCATTGCTCCACTTACCGCTCCGCCGCAAAGTCAGGAGCAACTTCTTGCTCAGGCCCAGCGGCTGGCGGGTTATTCGCTGGGTGAACTGGCGGCGCTGGCGGGGGTCCCCATTCCCCGCGATTTGAAACGCGATAAAGGCTGGATTGGCATTCTGCTGGAAATTTGGCTGGGCGCCAGCGCCGGGAGCAAACCGGAGCAGGATTTCGCCGCCTTAGGCGTGGAGCTGAAAACCATCCCCATTGACCGTCAGGGCCGTCCTCTGGAGACCACATTTGTTTGCGTGGCGCCGCTAACCGGCAATAGCGGCGTGACCTGGGAAAGCAGCCACGTGCGGCATAAGCTACAGCGCGTATTGTGGATCCCGGTAGAAGGCGAACGCGAGATCCCGCTCGCGCAACGCCGCGTCGGCGCGCCGCTATTATGGACGCCAGACGAGGAAGAAGATCGCCAGCTGCGCATGGACTGGGAAGAGTTGATGGATTTGATCGTACTCGGCCAGGTTGAACGCATCACCGCCCGCCACGGCGAGGTATTGCAACTGCGCCCTAAAGCGGCCAACAGCAAGGCGCTAACGGAAGCGATCGGCGCCCACGGCGAGCCAATCCTCACTTTGCCGCGCGGCTTTTATCTGAAAAAGAACTTTACCGCCGCACTGCTGGCGCGTCATTTTCTATTAGGGCATGAATAATTTTTTGTTCTGCCGCAACGCCTGCATATAATTACGACTTTATTTTTGCAGGACTTTGAACAATGTTATTTGCATGGATAACCGATCCTAACGCCTGGCTGGCGCTCGGCACGCTGACGCTGCTGGAGATCGTTCTCGGGATCGATAATATTATTTTTCTCTCTCTGGTTGTCGCTAAGTTGCCCACCGCCCAACGCGCCCATGCGCGGCGTATCGGGCTGATGGGTGCAATGCTGATGCGTCTCGGCCTGCTGGCGTCTATCGCTTGGGTCGTTAAGCTCACCAATCCACTCTTCACCGTATTCGGTCAGGAGATCTCATTTCGCGACCTGATCCTGCTGCTCGGTGGCCTGTTCCTGATCTGGAAAGCGAGTAAAGAGATCCACGAATCGATTGAAGGCGAGGAAGAAGGTCTTAAAAGCAACGTCCACTCGTTCTTTGGCGCCATCGTGCAGATCATGCTGCTGGATATCATCTTCAGTCTTGATTCAGTCATCACCGCCGTCGGCCTCTCCGATCATCTGTTTATTATGATGGCCGCGGTGGTGATTGCGGTTGGGGTGATGATGTTTGCCGCACGTCCGATCGGCGACTTCGTTGACCGTCACCCGTCGGTCAAAATGTTGGCGTTGTCGTTTCTGATCCTGGTCGGTTTCACCCTGATGCTGGAGAGCTTCGATGTGCATGTGCCGAAAGGTTACATCTACTTCGCGATGTTCTTCTCCATTGCGGTCGAAACCCTCAACCTGATGCGCAATAAGAAAAACCCGCTGTAAGCCACAAAATTGCAGTCCGGAAGCGGGCTGCAATTCTTTTTAAGACTTTACTGCTTTTTATGTCTCACAAATCAGGCTATTAATATACTGGTACGAGGTGCGGCCATAAGAGAGGTAATGACGATGAAAAAATGGGCAGTATTGATTTCCGCCGTAGGACTGGCGTTCTCGGTTTCCGGTTGCAGCAGCGATTATGTCATGGCGACAAAAGACGGACGTATGATTCTTACCGACGGTAAACCGGCGGTTGACGATGACACCGGTTTGATAAGCTACGAAGATCAGCAAGGCAATAAAATGCAGATCAACCGCGACGACGTGTCACAAATTATTAAGCGTTAAGCTTTTTCGTCGGTTAAAAGCATAATTTCCGACAACCACAGCAACAGAAAAGAGTCGGGATCCCCCTGCTATATCCCAGGGCAACCCCCTTCAGGATCTCCAGACCCGGCTTTTTTGATATTTTCCCTTTCTCTTTTTCTCTCCCTCTGCCATGTTGTTATTCCCATCAGCCTGCAAGCGCTTTGAAGTTTGTGGGGAGATAGTTTTGTCGGGAAACTCCTGACCTTGTTGATAAAAATAAGGAAGCCGGCTATGCAGTATCACCGTATCCCACACAGTTCTCTTGAAATCAGCACGCTAGGGCTGGGCACAATGACGTTTGGTGAACAAAATAGCGAGGCCGACGCTCATGAACAGCTCGACTACGCCGTAAGTCAGGGAATTAACCTGATTGATGTCGCCGAAATGTATCCTGTCCCGCCGCGCCCGGAAACCCAGGGTCTGACCGAAACCTACGTCGGCAACTGGCTGGCAAAACGCGGCAACCGCGAAAAGCTGGTTATCGCCTCTAAAGTCAGCGGCCCGGCGCGCAATAACGACAGCAGCATTCGCCCGAACCACGCGCTGGATCGCAAAAACATTCGCGACGCGCTGCACGACAGCCTGAAGCGTCTGCAAACCGATTATCTCGACCTCTATCAGGTACATTGGCCACAGCGCCAGACCAACTGTTTCGGCAAGCTGGGCTATACCTGGAGCGACTCCGCGCCGGTGGTCACCCTGCTCGATACGCTGGAAGCCCTCACCGAATTCCAGCGCGCCGGGAAAATTCGCTATATCGGCGTCTCTAACGAAACCGCCTTTGGCGTCATGCGCTATCTGCACCTGGCCGATAAGCACGACCTACCACGCATCGTCACGATTCAAAACCCGTACAGCCTGCTTAACCGCAGCTACGAAGTGGGGCTGGCGGAAGTGAGCCAATATGAGGGCGTAGAGCTGCTGGCGTATTCATGCCTGGCGTTCGGTACGCTAACCGGTAAGTACCTCAACGGCGCGCAGCCGGCTGGCGCACGCAATACGCTATTCAGCCGCTTTACCCGCTACAGCGGCGAGCAGGCACAGAAAGCGGTGGCCGCTTATGTAGACATTGCCAAACGCCACAATCTCGATCCGGCACAAATGGCGTTGGCCTTTGTGCGCCGCCAGCCATTTGTCGCCAGCACCCTGCTCGGGGCCACGACCATGGAGCAGCTCAAGACCAACGTCGAAAGTTTGCATCTTGAACTGAGCGAAGAGGTGTTAGCGGAGATTGAAGCGGTGCATAAGGTATATACCTACCCGGCGCCTTAAGAGGGTAAAACCCGGGTAGCGGCGTAAACGCCTTACCCGGGCTACGGGAGAGCAGACATTTGTGAGTCCGTCCCCCTCCGGGGCGTTATTTACGCCGTCCCCACCACCACAATGCGGCGATGGCTAGCGCAAAGACCGCGCCAAACCCTATCCCCACGCCAACCGGCGGGATCCCAACGCTGACCGCCAGCGAGTACAGCCCCAGCATGAGCAGCATCGCCACGTTTTCGCCGAGGTTCTGTACCGCAATCGCGTTACCTGCGCCAACGGTATGTTTCCCGCGTTCCTGCAGCAGCGCATTCAGCGGCACAATAAAGAAGCCGCCGCACACACCGAGCAGTAGCAGCAGGCCAAATGCTGGCAATAGCGACTGCTGCACCGCGAAGGCAATCACCGCGACGCCAATCAATATCCCGGCGGGCATACAGCGCGAGACGGTTTCCAGCGTTACCAGCTTCGCCGCCGCGCCAGCGCCAACCACAATCCCGACGGCGACCATCGCATTGAGGTAGGTCGGCATCGCGTTGCTGGTGATCCCAAGCGCTACGGGCACCCAAATCACCAGCAGAAAGCGCAGCGTCACCCCCGCGCCCCAAAACAAGCTGGTGCCCATCAACGAGAAACGCGTTTCGCTATTACGCCACAGCGTTTTACAGGCGCTGAAGAAGCTATGGGTCATCGGCCTGAAACGCCACGACTGCCCAGGACGAGCCGCCGGTAGTTTCGGGATCCACAGGTTAGCGACCACCGCGCCGCCATAAACCAGCGCACAAACGATAAGCGCCGCCAGCACGTGCCAGTCCGCAAGAATGCCGCCCGCCATCGACCCCAGCAGGATAGCCGCGATGGTCGACGACTCCATCAGTCCGTTAGCCTTCACTAACTTATCGCCGGTGGTCAGTTCGCCCAGAATACCGTATTTCGCCGGCGAATAGGCCGCCGCGCCAACACCCACCAGCGTATAACCGATAAACGGATTGACGCCAAAGCAAATACACCCGGCGCCGAGCAGCTTCAGGCCGTTAGCGACCATCATCACCCGGCCTTTGGCGAAGCTATCGGCAAACTGACCGACAAACGGCGCAAAGAGAATGTAAGCGCCCACAAACAACATCTGCAACACCGGCTGGCTCCACTCCGGATAGTAGAGCTGTTTCATCAGCGCCAGGGTGGCGAACAGCAGCGCATTATCGCCGAAGGCCGACAGGAACTGGGCGCAGATCACCGCCATCATCCCTTTCGAGTACAGTGAAGCGTTAGTGTGCACTGACTCACTCATTTGAATGCTCCGCCTCTTCTACCATGCCTTTCAGGGTGACAAAGTCCGGCTTGCCGCTGCCCAGTACCGGCAGCTGTTTCAGCCAACGAATATCGCGCGGCACCGCCAGTTCCGGTACGCCATGTTCACGTGCGTAGCGCAACAGCTTTTCGCGATTGAGTTCATTATCGGTGGTAAACAGCACCAGCGCCTCGCCTTTGCTGGCGTCCTGCTTAATGGCCGTGGCGTGCATTTTGTCTGGCGAGACCGCCAAAGCGACCTGCTCGACCATCTCCAGCGAGACCATCTCGCCGGCGATTTTGGCGAAGCGCTTGGCGCGGCCCTGAATGCGGACGTAGCCCTGTTCGTCAAAGACGACGATATCGCCGGTGTCGTACCAGCCGCTCTCCACTTCACCGTACTGGTTTTCCGCCGTCGGCGCTTCCAGCACGCCGGGGTTTTCTACCCGCAGATAGCCTTTCATGATGTTAGGCCCTTTTAACTGCAGTCGGCCTCCCTGTTCGATGCCCGGCATCGCCAGCAATCGGGCATCCATTCCCGGAAGAATGCGCCCGACGGTGCCGACTTTCGCCGCCATCGGGACGTTGATGGAGACCACCGGCGCGCATTCGGTCACGCCGTAGCCTTCAAGGATGCGCAGACCAAATTTGTCCTGCCACAGCTGCTTGGTGCTGTCCTGCAGTTTTTCCGCCCCTGCCACCACATAGCGCAGGCGATAAAAATCATACGGGTTGGCAAAGCGGGCATAGTTGGCGAGGAAGGTTGAGGTGCCGAACAAAACGGTACAGTTACGATCGTAAACCAGCTCCGGCACCACCCGATAGTGCAGCGGGCTTGGATAGAGGAATACTTCCGCGCCGGTGAATAGCGGCGTCAGCAGGCCGACCGTCAGGCCGAAGGAGTGGAAAAGCGGCAGCGCCGACATAAAGCGGTCGTTGGCGGTAAAATCGGCGATGGTTTTAATCTGTTCGACGTTAGCCAGCAGGCTTTTATGGCTATGCACCACCCCTTTTGGATTCCCCTCCGAGCCGGAGGTAAAGAGGATCATCGCCGCATCTTCCGGCTGCTGCTTGACCTGCGCCAGACGCGGCGCCAGCAGATGACCAAATATCCACAGCTTGTCGGCAGTAGTGACATCGCCTTTCAGATCTTCCAGAAACACCCAGCGCACCTGAGTCAACTGCTCAGGCAGGTGCCAGAGTTTGCCCTTATCGAGGAAGGTACGGGAGGTAAAAATGGTTTTGATTTCCGCGGCGGTAATCGCGCTGCTGAGTCCTTTGACGCCGGCGGTATAGTTCATCATTGCCGGGATTCGCCCGCGGGCAATCGCGCCGAAAATCACCGCCGCGCTGATACCGGCGTTAGGCAGCATCAGGCCGATTTTCTCGCCCTGCGCGCTGTATTTTTCCAGAATACGCGCGACGAACAGCGTTTTGGTCAACAGTTTACGGTAGGTATCCGGCTGGAAATTAATATCTTCCACGCAGTTTTTGCGCGCGCCAAAGCGGTCCTGCGCCGCCAGTAGCGACTCATATAACGTTTCACGCGGGCGCACCGCCATTCGCGCTTCCATCATGATCTGGTGCAGCATTTCGCCGGCGATTTTTCGCCGATCGCGGGCGCGCGGCGCCTCCGGCATCGGCAGATGCGTCGGCGGCAGTAAATGGAGCTGAATACGCGGAAACAGGCGGCGTTTTACCAGTCCCTTCAGGCGGCTGAACGGCGTAAGTTCGGCGCCTTCAATTCGCAGCGGTACAATGGTCGCTTTCGACTTCGCCGCCACGAACGCCGCGCCGTCATAGATTTTCATCAGCGAACCGCTGACCGAAATACGCCCTTCCGGGAAGATAACCACCGGGCGTCCCTGCTCAATCAAGCGCACCAGATGCTTAATTGACATCGGTTTGGTGGGGTCCAGCGGAACAAAGTCGATAAGCGGCGTCAGCGCCCGCATAAACCAGCGCTGGCTAATCGAGGTATAGACCGCAAACACCGGCCGCACAGGCAGAAAGAGCGCCAGTAAAATACCGTCGAGAAATGAGACATGATTGGGCGTTATTAATACTTTTTCCTGATAAAGCGCCTGAGTGTCTCCGGTCAATCGCACCCGGTACAATCCTTTGAACAGTAATCGAAAAAATCCCAACAGCATAACGACTCCGCGTGGCTGATTTAGTAATCCAAGCAGGTTACATGAGAAGGCGGGGAAAAGCAGTGTGGGGGGATAAAATTCAGAATAAAAAAAACCTGCGCATCCGCGCAGGCCGGTGCAAGATAATCAGTACGAAGTGCGTACTTAAGAAACTCACCAATCAATACCTCTGGGACCCTGATTGTCGCGTTTTTACCCGCGATCGCGCCAGCGCGAAAACGCAAGGGAATGAGCCTAAGTGCAACCAGGTATTACGATTCTCGCTATCTGTAACAGCATGAATAACAGGCAAAAAAAAACCTGCGCATCTGCGCAGGTTGGTGTAATTAAGTGGTCAACATGACGTTGACTCCACCTATCAATACCTCTGGGATAGCCAGAGTATCAATGCATCACTCAACGAAACCAGCGAACATTCGCAACAGCTAATCGCAAAGTGTAAGCAAAGATGAGAATTCTCTTTTCACCGTTGCATCCCACGCATTGTGCTGTGTAACTTTGTCACTGCTAATCTCTGTCTGCGTCACATTTGTATCAACCAGAATAGCGGTAGCCTTGAATCCGCTGCGCTTTCCCGTAACATAACTATTATGTAAACGCTTACCCTAAAAAAGGTCCGGTATGGCGACAATTAAGGATGTAGCCCGACTCGCAGGAGTGTCCGTCGCTACCGTCTCACGCGTTATCAACAACTCGCCAAAAGCGAGTGAAGCCTCTCGTCAGTCGGTGACGGCGGCGATGGAAACCCTGAACTACCACCCCAATGCCAACGCCCGCGCGCTGGCGCAGCAGTCAACGGAAACCATCGGCCTGGTGGTGGGCGACGTTTCCGATCCCTTCTTCGGCGCGATGGTCAAAGCCGTCGAGCAGGTGGCCTACAGCACCGGTAATTTTTTGCTTATCGGCAACGGCTACCACAACGTACAAAAGGAACGTCAGGCGATTGAACAACTCATTCGCCACCGCTGCGCGGCGCTGGTGGTGCACGCCAAAATGATCCCCGACGATGAGCTGGCGGGGCTGATGAAACAGATCCCCGGCATGGTGTTGATTAACCGCATCGTGCCGGGTTTCGAGCAACGCAGCGTGGCGCTCGATGACCGCTACGGCGCCTGGCTGGCGACGCGCCATCTGATTCAGCAGGGCCACAGCCGCATTGGCTATATCTGCTCCAACCACGCGATTTCCGATGCCGAAGACCGGCTGCAAGGTTATTACGATGCCCTGAAAGAGAGCGGCCTGGCCGTCAATGACCGGCTGGTCACCTTCGCCGAGCCTGACGAAAGCGGCGGCGAGCTGGCGATGACCGAGCTATTAGGCCGCGGCAGAAACTTTACCGCCGTCGCCTGTTACAACGATTCAATGGCCGCCGGCGCGATGGGGGTGCTCAACGATAACGGTATCGAGGTGCCGCAGGAAATTTCGCTGATTGGCTTCGATGATGTGCTGATCTCGCGCTACGTGCGCCCCCGCCTGACCACCGTACGTTATCCAATCGTCACCATGGCGACCCAGGCGGCGGAGCTGGCCCTGGCACTAGCAGAACAGCGTCCGGCGCCGGAAATCACTCACCTCTTCAGCCCGACGCTGGTGCGCCGTCACTCGGTGATAACGCCCGCGGAAAGTGACAAGTCATAGCGGTACAGGCTCACGGCGGTGGCCGGGTAATCCAGGCCCTCGCCGATATAGCGCCAGCCAAAGCGCTCATAAAAATCGCGGCAGGCGGAATAGAGATAAAGCTGCGGATAACCGCACTGGCGGGCATAGTCGATGACGTGCCGCTGCAGCTTCCCGGCCAGCCCCTGCCCGCGCGCCGTTTCGGCGACAAACAGCGCCGCCATCCATGGAAACAGATCCTGACGGCTTATCAAATCGCAACGCCACAGCCCCACGGTACCCAGCAGCGCCTCACCATCGGTGGCGATAAAGGTCAGCGGCAGCGCCCCCGGCGTTTGGCTATGTTCAACAATACTGCTAAAAAACACCTGCGGTAAGGCATCGCCGGCAAAAGCCTGCCATAACCACTCCGCCACCTGCGGCCCATGCTGCGGCGCGGCGTACAACGGTTGAATCTGCATTTTTTCCCCCTGTGAATCGATGAATTCTAGCGCGCCGCTCGCGCCCGCGCATCAGGGGTCGGAAAATGCCTTCAACAGGATTTCCGCAAAAAGCGTGATCGCGATAGTCTTTGCCGTCGTCAGGCTCATATCCCTCTGAATGACTGTGGTAAACTGCGCCCTATCACCGGTTATCAGGAATCGACGAATGGCAACAATGCTGGATGTCTCAATACGCGCAGGCGTCTCGAAAGCGACGGTTTCCCGCGTGTTGAACGGCACAGGTCAGGTAAAAGAGAGTACCCGCCAACAGGTATTCAAAGCGATGGAAGAGCTGGGCTACCGGCCTAATTTTCTCGCCCGCTCGCTGGCGAATCGCACCAGCAACAGCATTGGACTGGTGGTATCGACATTCGACGGTTTTTACTTTGGCCGCTTGCTGCAACAGGCGTCGCGCCAAACGGAAGCCTGGGGCAAACAGCTTATCGTCACCGACGGCCACGATGCGCCCGAACGAGAAGAAGAAGCGGTACAAATGTTGGCCGACCGTCAGTGCGACGCCATCGTGCTCTACACCCGCCATATGAGCGAACAGAAAATCATGTCGCTTATCGAGACCATTGAAACGCCGCTGGTGGTGATTAACCGCGACGTTAGCCAGGCGCGGGAACGCTGCGTGTTCTTCGAACAGCAGGAAGCGGCGTTTCAGGCCGTCGACTATCTGATCTCCCAGGGGCACCGCGATATCGCCTGCCTGACCGTGCCGATGCATACCCCAACGGGTAAAGCGCGCCTGGCGGGCTACCGCAGCGCCCTGGAAAAGCACGGAATTGCGTGGGAACCGGCGCGGGTCAAGTACGGCGATTCAACGATGACCCGCGGTTATGAGCTGTGTCGGGAATTATTAGAAGAGAAAACGCCGTTTAGCGCGCTGTTCTCCTGTAACGATGATATGGCGTTGGGCGCCTCGAAAGCGCTGCATCAGGCGGGGCTGCGCATTCCGCAGGACGTATCGCTCTTCGGCTTTGACGACGCTCCTAGCGCGAAGTGGCTGGAGCCCGGATTATCAACGGTTTATCTGCCGATCGACAATATGATCACCACCGCCATCGACCAGGCGATTAAGCTCGCCAACGAACAGCCGATCGAAACCATCCCGCCGTTCACCGGTACGCTGGTACTGCGTGAATCGGTGACGACGGGGCCATTCTTTAAATAAGCTCCAGCGCCAGCAGTTCTTCAATGGTCTGGCGACGGCGAATCAGGCGCGCGCTGCCGTTATCAAACAGCACTTCCGGTAGTAGCGGGCGGCTGTTGTAGTTTGAAGACATCGATGCGCCGTAGGCGCCGGTGTCGTGCAGCACCAGGTAATCGCCCGGCGCCACCGCCGGCAGCAGGCGAGTTTCCACTTTACCGCCCTCCTGTTGGGTAAAGACGTCGCCGGATTCGCACAGCGGCCCCGCGACCACGGTTTCCAGCTGCGGTTCGCCGCTCAGGTCGCGCCCGTCCGCCGCCAGCGCGGTAATATGATGATAACTGCCGTACATGGCCGGGCGCATCAGATCGTTAAAGCCGGCATCGATCAGCACGAAGTGGCGGCTGCCCATCTCTTTCACGCTACGCACCTGCGATACCAGCACGCCGGACTCCGCCACCAGGAAACGCCCCGGTTCGATCTCCAGCTTTACCGGATGCCCCAGATGTTTGGCGATCTGCTCGCGCGCCGCATTCCACAGGCCAAAATAGTGATCGGTATCGATCGCCTCTTCGCCTTCATGATACGGGATCGATAAACCGCCGCCGGCGGAGATCGCCTGCAGATCCTGACCAAACTCCACCACCTGGCGCACCATCGCGCCGCATACTTGCTCAAGATGACCGTAATCAACGCCGGAGCCGATATGCATATGGATGCCGACCAGCTGTAGCGAATGGCGGCGAATCACCTCCAGCGCCTGCGGCAGCTGGCTGAACCAGATACCGTGTTTGCTGTTTTCGCCGCCGGTATTGGTCTTCTGGCTGTGGCCATGACCAAATCCCGGGTTGACGCGTAGCCAGACGCGGTGACCCGGCGAGACTTCGCCCAGTTGGCTAAGCATATCCACGGATCCGGCATTCACTGGGATCTGTAATGCTTTCACCCGCTCAAGGGTCGCACGATCGATCAGATCGGCGGTAAAGACGATATCGTCCGGATGCTGCACGGGATCGTAACCTGCCGCCAGCGCGCGTTCGATCTCGCCAAGCGACACCGAATCCACCTTCACGCCCTGCTCGCGCATCAGACGCAGAATATGAATATTGGAGCAGGCCTTCTGCGCAAAACGCACCACGTCAAACTGGCTAAGTTGGGCAATCTGGCGGCGGATAATCTGCGCGTCATAGACCCATACCGGGCAGCCGAACTCAGCGGGCAGGCGCAGTAGATTGTCGGCGGTCAGATCGGTATCGGTGGCGTTCAGCGAGCGTGGCATAAGGACTCCGGTGCGTACGTGTGTTTGTCGATGTTTTTTCCGATTACGCCACAGCGGGAAGAGAATAAAAAATATCGTTTTATCGCGAGTCTATGCAAAAATGATATGGCTATCTGATGCTAACCGGGAGCCGCCCATGCCAGCCGTCAACTTACGCCATATCGAGATTTTCCACGCGGTGATGACCACCGGCAACCTGACCGAAGCGGCGCGGATGCTGCACACCTCGCAGCCGACGGTCAGCCGTGAGCTGGCGCGTTTTGAGAAAGTACTCGGCTTAAAGCTGTTTGAGCGCGCCCGCGGCCGTCTGCAGCCGACGGTGCAAGGGCTGCGACTGTTTGAAGAAGTACAGCGTTCATGGTACGGGCTGGATCGCATCGTTAGCGCCGCGGAAAGCCTGCGCGAATTCCGCCAGGGGGAGCTGTCGGTAGCCTGTCTGCCGGTCTTTTCGCAGTCATTTCTGCCGCTGCTGCTGCAGCCGTTCCTGGCGCGCTATCCGGACGTCAGCCTGCAGATCGTGCCGCAGGAGTCGCCGCTGCTGGAGGAGTGGCTGTCCGCCCAGCGCCATGATTTGGGGTTAACGGAAACGCTGCATACGCCGGCCGGCACCGAGCGCACGCCGCTGCTGACCTTAAATGAAGTCTGCGTGCTGCCACAAAATCACCCGCTGGCCGTTAAAACCGAACTCGCCCCCGCCGACTTCCACGGTGAAAACTATATCAGCCTGTCGCGCACCGACAGCTATCGTCAGCTGCTTGATGCCCTATTTATGGAGCACCAGGTGAAACGACGGATGGTGGTTGAAACCCACAGCGCGGCGTCGATCTGCGCGCTGGTGCGCGCTGGTGCGGGCATTTCGGTGGTTAACCCGCTCACCGCCCTCGACTACGCTGAGAGCGGCGTGGTGGTGCGGCGCTTCAGCGTCGATGTGCCCTTTACCGTCAGCCTCATCCGCCCGCTACATCGCCCCGGTTCCGCGCTGGTCGACGCCTTTGTCCAGCATCTGCAAACCAGCCTGCCGCGTATCGAACAGCCGCTGGCGGCGGTACTTAAGAGAGCATAAATTCCACCGCGTCGGCGGCATGGATCGCCGCGGTATCAAATACCGGCAGCGGACTACTCGTTTCCGGTACCAGCAGGCCGATTTCGGTGCAGCCGAAGATAACGCCTTCCGCCCCCTGTGCCGCCAGCGCCTCGATGACCTGCAGATAATAGTCGCGCGAGGCGTCGCTAAAGGTGCCGAGGCAGAGCTCATCAAAAATAATTTGATTGATGCGCGCCCGATCGTCAGCCTGCGGGATCAGCGTCTCAATGGCAAACTGCTGCTGTAGACGGCCGCGATAAAAATCCTGCTCCATGGTGTAGCGGGTGCCCAATAGCGCGACCCGACGCTGGCCTTTAGCGCTGATAGCCCGCCCGGTGGCGTCAGCGATATGCAGGAACGGCACCTCGCAGCGGGCTTCAATCGCATCAGCCACCTTATGCATGGTGTTGGTGCACAGCACGATGCCCTCGGCGCCGGCCTGCTGTAGCCCCAGCGCGGCCGCGGCGAGGATCTCGCCGGCGCGATCCCACTCCCCTGCCGACTGGCAGGCTTCAATCTCATGAAAATCAACACTATGTAGCAACAGGCTGGCGGAATGCAGGCCGCCGAGCCGCGCTTTAATGCCTTCATTAATTAACCGGTAATAGGGAATGGTGGATTCCCAGCTCATGCCGCCCAGCAGGCCGATGGTTTTCATTATCTGCTCCTTTATGGTTTGCTCCAGTGAAGCAAACCTGCCGATAACTTTCCACTGTTGCTGTTGGGCGGCGACCCCATCAGAAGAAATATTTAAAGCGCACGCGCGCGCCGTAGCGTTCGTCGTCGTTCCCGCTCTGCTGGGCCGACGAATCCAGCCATGAGGCATAGGCGCCGAGATAAATATTAAAGTTCGGCATATCCATGATATTCGGGAGTTGCCAGGAGGCATGGATCGTGTGGATGTCATAGCGGCCCGGCGTCAGAATCGCGCAGTCGCCATCGCACTCGCCGCTGACCCCCGCCATGTTGAACTGGTCGATTTTGTTGTGCGCGTAGATATATCCCAGCTCGACGCGATGCCACAGCGCGTTGATACCGGCGCTGAAATCCTCTTCATCCGCCGCGTCCAGATAAGCGGTGCTGAGATTCACCACCATGCCATCCTCGGCATCGGTTTTCAGCGTATTCCAGCTCATGGTCAGGCCGTAGCCGGTACGGCTGGACTGATCGACCCAGCGTCCGTTCTGGTTTTGATAGCCATAGGCATTGTTCACCAGATTACTCTCAACCGCCGCCGCCACTGACCACGGTCCGGACTGCCAGGCCGCCACCGGCCGCACATAGACCACGTTTTTATGATTTTCGAGCGCGTTGCCGTGGTAGTTTTGATCGACAAACAGCGAGCTACCGTCTTCCACCAGCGTGTTGAGCTCAAAGTACCAGTTATCGAGGTATTTGCTCAGCAGGAAATTACCGCCGCTGCTGCTACGCCCGCGCCCCTCTTTCATCATGTAGATATAACCGTAACCGTCGCTATAGAGATCGTTGGCGGTATTACCAGAATATTCAATAAACGTATCCTGATTCAGCGGGAACATATCGTAAGCTTCAAAGCGCCCGATTTTTATTTTCCAGTCATTTTCCTGACCAAAGAAAAATACGGCATCATCAAGATTCATTTTCCCGGTCATATCCGCCAGCGGTTGTACGCTAAAGCCGGAATATTTACCATTAGCGCCTTTGCGTAAGCCATCAAACCCTAACAAAATACGCCCATTAATATCCCAGCGCTCTTTATCCCCCGGCGCCCAGTTCTTATTCGTGCTGGTTTTTACCGAGGTCAGGCTGCCGGTTCGGCTGGCGCCATCCATATTAAATTCAACATCACCGTAAAATTTTAAATCGACATCTTTATTCACCGCCAGCGCGGGCGCGGCAACCGTCGCGGGCGCAGGCGCGCTGCTTTTAGCCGTCGCGCGCTCCTGTTGCTTCAGTTCGCGGATTTCCGCCTCGGCGTTTTGCGCCCGCTGCTCGGTGGCTTTTAAGCGCTGCTCCATCTGCGCCAGACGCTCCTCAAGCGAAAGCGTTTGCTGCGCGCCGGCGGCGGGAATAAATAAAGACGAGATAAGACATCCAACCCAGATTTTATTCATCGTTAGACCCTGCTTATTATATATTAAAGGTATTGTTTTATTATTTTGGTGAATATTAAATAACCCGCCAGCGTTTGCTTACGGGTTATTCAGGTTAATGATTATTTAATTAGAGGTTCCATGCTCCGCCATCAATTAATGCCGCACTACCACTCCAGGAAAATAAAGCTAATTCCCGGCGCTTGGCATCAGGATAAATACGGCTGCTGAGGCAGGCTTCGCCGTCATTAACGAAAACCTCAACGGATGAGCTATCGAAAAATAGCCGCAGCTTCAGCGCCGAACCGGCTGGTAACGGAACGCTGCGGGTGCCGCACAAACCATATTGCGGATAGCGACGCTCCAGCACCAGACGCTGCATCTGATTGTCGACATATACCTTCAGCCCTTCGCCAAAGCTCAAACCGTATTGCTCGGCGCAGCTATTGGCCATATCCCAATGCAGATTGACCTCCATGGTTTCACAATGCTCTACCATCGTCAGCTGCTGATTCTTCAACGAACTGACCGGCCACGGGAACCAGTCGCGGCGCAGGACTTCCACCTCTTTTGCCGGGCGCATCAACAGCCGATTATCAGCGCCGAGGCTTAACTCACGCGGCAGCGACAGCATGCCGGCCCAACCGTCCTGCTGCTCCGGCAGCGGCGACTCCCACATATCCAGCCAGCCGATCACAATTCGTCGGCCATCGGGGGTGAGGAAGCTTTGCGGCGCATAGAAATCGTGACCGCTGTCGAGTTCGACAAACGCCTCTTCGCGGACAAAAGGTTGCCCCGGCTGCCAGTCCCCCAGCAGATAGCCGCTCTGGAATAAATTGCGCCGGGCAAAGCCGTCCGCGGCCATCCCCTGCGGCGAGAACATCAGCACCCGCTTGCCATCGAGTTCAAAGAAATCCGGGCACTCCCACATGTAGCCCATCCCCGCTTCGGCCTGGGCAAGAATACCGGCGTCCTGCCAGTGGCGCAGGTCGTCAGAACGGTACAACCGCACCTGGCCGACGTCGTCTACCCGCGCGCCGACCACCATGTACCAGCTTTCACCTTCACGCCATACTTTCGGGTCGCGAAAATGGTGCATCCCCGGCGGGGTATCGATAACCATCCCCTGGCGCTCAAAATGGATGCCGTCGCGGCTGGTCGCCAGGCACTGCACCTGGTACAGGTTATTTTCATCCGCGGGATCGCCATGAAATTTATGGCCGGTGTAGATGAGCGCCAGCGTATCGCCATCAACCACCGCCGAGCCGGAGAAGCAGCCGTCTTTATCTTCCGGCCCTTCCGGCGCCAGCGCCACCGGCAGGTGTTCCCACTGCACAAGGTCCTTGCTGCGCGCATGTCCCCAGTGCATCGGCCCCCACTGGTTTGAATACGGGTGGTGCTGATAAAACGCGTGGTACCAGCCGTCGAACCATACCAGCCCGTTGGGGTCGTTGATCCAACCGGCACGGCCCGCCAGGTGATAACGCGGATACCAGCGCGGGTTGAGATCCACGCTTTTCGCCTGCAGTTCCCGCTCCGCGTTACTAATGGAATAGATCATATTCATTTCTCTTTTCAGTCAGATAGTGGATGGCTGCGACATGAGCGAATCCGAAGAGGGCTTATTGGATCGCAGCAGGAAGATGGAGATGAAGGTGGTGCAGAACACCAGCAGTCCCATGATCAAATAGGAGTCGGCGAAGCCGTATTTTTCGTAGCTATAGCCCGCCAGCGGCGACAGTACGGTGGCGATGACCGAACTGGTGCAGGCGAAACCAACCAGGTACAGGGTGGAAGAAAGGCGTTTATCAAAGTTCAGGCTGTTGTATTTGAAGATGGACACCAGCAGCACCGGCAATTCCACGGCGTGCAGCAGTTTCGTAATCGAGATCAGAACAGGGCCTTCCACCAGCCCGGAGGCCACCATGCGCATCGCCATCACCATACCGGCGAAGATCAGGCCGTTTTTCGCGCCGATGCGATTGACCAGCCACGGGGCGCAGAACATTCCCGCCGCTTCGAGGAACACCTGGAAGGAGTTGAGATAGCCATACATGGCGTTCCCTTCATGGAGCGTGGCGAACTGCGAGGAGAAGTAGACCGGGAACTGCTGGTCGTAAACGCCGTAAATACAGGTGCCAACGACGAAAAACACCAGCGCCCAAAAGCGCGGCAGCGTCAGCAGGCGCAGCGCGTCTTCCAGCGTGACTTTACCGCCACTGACCGCCTCCTGCATGGCGTGCGGCGCTGAAGAGACCTTAAGCCGCGCCAGCAGCATGAAGAAAACCAGACCAGAACAGCTGGCGACGGCGAAGTTCAGCTGTGGGTTAATGTTGAACAGCAGCCCGGCGAAAAAGGTCGCCACCGCCCAGCCCAGCGATCCCCACATCCGCGCTTTGCCGAATTCAAACTGGCTTTGCCGCGCTACGCGCTCGGTATAGGACTCCAGCACGCCAATGCCGCCGTTAAAGGTCAGGCCGATATAGATGCCGCCAAAAATACTGCCAAGCAGCACGTTGATTTTCAGCAGATAGCCAAACAGCAGATAGGCCGGGCCGGAAAGGATCAGTAAGACGGTGATATACCAGAGTAAATTTTTGCGCAGCCCCAGTTTATCCTGGATAAAGCCGTAGCAAATCTGGGCGAATAGCGCCGAGACCGACAGCACCGCGTAGATAATGCCGGTATCCCCAGCTTTCAGCCCCACTTCCTGATGTAGCCAGATGGAAAGCAGCGAGCCGGAAGAAGACCAGGTAACAAAAAAGAAAAACAGTAAGGCACTGAGTAAGGGGTAGCTGTGAGAGTGATGCATCTTCATCATGACATTCTCGTGTTGGAGTAATGCGCAAATGGTAACGTTAACAAAAAACATCTCTCATCTGGTTTTGTGACGATTCATGATGTTAATCACAAAAGTTAACGTTAACATAATGGAGATGAGATCGCGATCAACTATTCCTCGCCATGCTTCACCATCAGGCTGGGATAGACTATCGTATGATCCTTTTACATCAGCGACTTAGTTGTATACCGGAGTAATCACCATGGCATCCCTGAAAGATGTAGCGAAGCTAGCCAACGTCTCACTGATGACGGTATCCCGCGCGCTGAACAGCCCGGAGCGCCTGAAGGCGGAAACGCTCGCCCGCGTACAGGCGGCTATCGAACAGACCAATTACGTCCCCGACCTGTCGGCGAAGAAAATTCGCGGCGCCCGGGCAACGCCGAGCACCATCGGCGTGCTGGCGCTGGATACGGTGACCACTCCATTCTCGGTAGAGATAACGCTCTCTATCGAAGAGACGGCGCGGGCCCACGGCTGGAACAGCTTTGTGGTTAACATGTTCTCGGATGACAATCCAGATGCCATCCTTGACCTGCTGCTTTCCCACCGCCCGGACGGCATCATTTACACCACCATGGGGCTACGCCAGGTTCCGCTACCGGCGAAATTGTTGACGCTGCCCTGCGTGCTGGCCAACTGCGAAAGCCTGAACGAGAACGTCGCCAGCTATATTCCGGATGATGAGCAAGGCCAGTACGACGCGGTGAAAGCGCTGCTGGCCGCCGGCTATCGCCGCCCGCTCTGTTTGCATCTTCCGGCCAGGCATCTGGCGACGATACGCCGCCGACAGGGGATGGAACGCGCCTGCCGTGAGGCGCAGGTCGATCCGGATACGCTCGATCACTGCTATATGACCTACGGTGACGAACACTATCGCGATATTCCCGGCCAGTTGCTGGCCCATATTGATCAAGGTAAACCGCGGTTTGATTCCGTAGTGTGCGGTAACGATCGCATCGCTTTTATGGTCTACCAGACGTTGCTGGCGCAGGGCTTGCGAATCCCTGAAGATGTGGCGGTGGTGGGTTATGACAACATGGTGGGGATTGGCGATCTGTTCCTGCCGCCGCTGTCAACGGTGCAGTTACCGCATTATGAAATTGGCCGCCTGAGCGCCCTGCATATTATTAACGGCGACAGCCATCGGGATACCATTAAGGTTCCCAGCCCGTGGCTGCCGCGCGAATCCGTGTGATCAGTTGCCGATGTTACGCAGCTTTTCCCCGGACATCAGCTTGCGTTCGATGTGCTCCAGCGTCACGTTTTTGGTTTCCGGGATTAGCCAGAAGGTCACGCCGATAAACGCCACGTTCAGCGCGGTATAGAGCCAGAACGTGCCTGCCGCGCCAATCGCGTCCAACAGCGTCAGGAAGGTCGCGCCAATAATCATGTTCGACACCCAGTTGGTGGTGGTCGAACAGGTGATGCCGAAGTCGCGGCATTTCAGCGGCTGGATCTCAGAGCAGAGGATCCACACAACAGGAGCGGCGCTCATCGCGTATCCGGCAATACACATCATGGTCATTCCCACCGATAGCCAGGAGAGGCCGCTGCCGGCGGTACCGTTATCAAACTGCATCAGGCAGTAGCCCAGCACCAGGGTGCCCAACGCCATCACGCTAAAGCCGATTTTCAATGCCGGTTTACGCCCGGCCTTATCAACGGTAAACACCGCGATAAAGGTGGCGAACATGAAGGTCAGGCCGACCACCAGCGTGGCGATCATCTGCTGCTCGGTGGTGGTAAAGCCGGCCATTTTGAAGATCCGCGGCGCGTAATACATGATGATATTCATGCCGGTAAACTGCTGCATCGCCTGCAATAACATGCCAAGGAATACCGCCCGACGCACGTTGCGGTTCACTTTGAACAGCGCCCAGCCGCCCTGCTTGAGCTTCAGGCTTTCGCGGATTTCATTCAGCTCATCGCGCGCCTTTTCCGAGGTATCGCGCAGCATGCGCAGCACTTCTTCGGCCTCGATATGGCGGCCTTTTTCCGCCAGCCAGCGCGGACTGTTAGGCAGGAACACCACCAGGATAATCAGCAATACCGCCGGCAGCGCCAGCACGCCAAGCATCGCCCGCCAGTTGCCGCTGTAGCTGAAGGCGGTATCGGATAAGAAGGCCAGCACGATGCCAAGGGTGACCATCAACTGATACATGCTGATCATCTTGCCGCGAACGTTTTCGCTTGCCATTTCAGAAAGATAGAGCGGCGCGGTATAAGAGGCGATACCGACGGCGACGCCAAGGACAATACGCGCCGCCAGCAGCATCTCGACGCTGGTGGCGAATGCCGAGCCGATAGAGCCCGCCACAAATAGCACCGCGCCAACCATCAAACTGTATTTACGGCCAAGACGGAAAGAGAGCCAGCCGTTGAACAGCGCGCCGATCGCCGCGCCCAGCATCATACTGCTGACCACCCACTCCTGCAGACGGCTGGATAAAACGAAATGATCGGTGATGAAAGGTAGCGCCCCGGCAATCACGCCGATATCAAGGCCGAATAACAAACCCGCCACCGCGGCGGCAATGGAGACAAACTGGTTCATGCGCCGGGTGTTGCGCTGCGCATTGGGGAGTAAACCCGGATCGGTGGTCAATGAAGTCATTTTTTTCCTGCCTCAACAGAGTATGCGTGCAGTGAAAGTACGGGATCGCAGGGCTAAGGTGTCAGGCGGGAGATGGCGAAGATATGGATAAAACGGCTGGCAGCATTGTTTTTGTGATGGACATTAAACTTTATCTTATGCAAAAAATGCTGTCCGATCGTCAAAACAACCCTGATGAATGGCGAGTATTTTATTTTCCATTACTAACGAGTATGGATTATTTAAACCTCATGATATGGACGATCATTGTTCAGATAACAACCCGCCGGTTGGCGGGTTGTTCGACTATGTCTGTTAGCGCGCCAGCCAACCGCCATCTACCGCCACGGTGTAGCCGTTGATGTAATCGGATGCGCTGGAGGCGAGAAACACCACCGGCCCCATTAAATCGCTCGGCAGGCCCCAGCGGCCGGCCGGGATACGGTCGAGAATTTCCGCGCTGCGCTGTTCATCGGCGCGTAACTGCTGGGTATTGTTGGTTGCCATGTAGCCGGGGGCAATGGCGTTAACATTGATATTATGCTTTGCCCATTCATTGGCCAGCAGGCGAGTTACGCCCATGACGCCGCTTTTCGAGGCGGTGTAGGACGGCACGCGGATCCCGCCCTGGAACGACAGCATGGAGGCAATATTGATGATCTTGCCGCCGTTACCCTGAGCGATGAAGTGCTTCGCCGCGGCCTGAGACATGAAAAAGACGCTTTTGATGTTCAGGTTCATCACGTCATCCCAGTCCTTCTCGCTGAATTCGATAGCATCCTGACGGCGGATTAGCCCCGCGTTATTGACCAGAATATCGATGTGGCCAAATTCCGCCACCGCGCGCTCAAGCAACTGCGGAATACCATCTATCTGCCGCAGGTCGGCGGTGAGGCTCAAAAAACGACGCCCCAGCGCGGTAACGCGCTCGATGGTTTCCGTCGGCTCAACGATATTAATACCGACGATATCGCAGCCCGCTTCCGCCAGCCCAACCGCCATGCCCTGGCCTAAACCGGTGTCGCAGCCGGTCACTACCGCGACTTTCCCCTGAAGAGAGAATGCATCAAGAATCATATCTGGTTCCTTTCTTTCACGGCCTGCTCACCACAGGCAAGGTTCTGAGGTTAAGAAGAACTCCTGGAACATCCCCATCATAAAAATAAAACAGAGTTCCGTTTTGCTGATGGTCACATAGTAGACCGCTGAAAAATCATTTTCAACGACAATTAAAACAACGTTTCATTTTTTATGATTAAAAATGATAAAAACGCAAAACGGATCACATCGCCAGGAACTAGCAACCTGTACAAAAGCTATAAATACAGTGAGTTAGGTTATCTTTGAAAAATAACCGCGAAGAGAGAAAATCGGAGAGAAAAACGAAGAAAAGAAGATCGGCGAGGAAGTTGGACATCGCGCCGAAGACGGCGCGAGATCGTATTATGCGCGCTCCACCGCCAGCGCAACGCCCTGACCGCCGCCGATACACAGCGTCGCGAGCCCTTTACGCGCATCGCGCTTGATCATTTCATGTACCAGCGACACCAGAATACGGCAGCCGGACGCGCCAATCGGATGCCCCAGGGCGATAGCCCCGCCGTTAACGTTAACCCGCCGTTCATCCCACTCCAGCACTCTGCCAACGGAGATCGCCTGGGCGGCAAAAGCTTCATTAGCTTCGATTAAGTCAACCTCATCCAGCTGCCAGCCCGCGCGCTCAAGGCAGCGCCGGGTGGCATGTACCGGCGCGATACCCATTAGCGCCGGATCGACGCCGACGCTGGCGAAGGCGCGAATGCGCGCCAGAATCGGCAGCCCCAGCTCCTGGGCCTTTGATTCGCTCATCATCATTACCGCCGCCGCGCCATCGTTAATACTCGATGCATTACCCGCGGTCACCGACCCAAGCTGGTCGAAGGTGGGCATCAGGCTGGCTAACCCTTCAGCGCTGGCATCCATCCGCGGCTGCTCGTCGGTATCCACCAGCCGTTGACTGCCGTTATGCTCGGTGGCGACCGGCACGATTTCATCGCGAAACCGCCCGGAGTCTATCGCCCGCCGCGCTTTTTGCTGCGAGCTAAGCGCCCAGGCGTCCTGTAGTTCACGGCTGATCCCATACTCCCGGGCCAGGTTTTCCGCCGTTACGCCCATATGATAGTCATTGAAAGCGTCCCACAGCCCATCATGCACCAGGCTGTCGATAAGCTGGCTATTGCCCAGCTGCGCGCCGGTTCGGCTGTCGGTAAGCACATGCGGCGCGCGGCTCATGTTTTCCTGGCCGCCGGCGATCACTACATCCGCTTCGCCGCATTGGATGGCCTGGGTCGCCAGGTGCAGCGCTTTCAGCCCGGAGCCGCAAACGTCGTTGATGGTGATCGCCGAAACGGTATTCGGCAGCCCGCCGCGGATCGCCGACTGACGCGCCGGATTCTGCCCGGTGCCCGCGGTCAACACCTGACCGAGGATCACTTCATCAATGCACTGCGGATCGATTCCGCTCCGCTCGACTAACGCCTTCACCACCACGCTGCCCAATTCCACCGCCGAGTGACGCGCCAGCGTTCCCTGAAAACAGCCGATAGGCGTACGCAACGCGCCGACGATCACGACATCTTTCATCCTTTACCTTCTGCGCAAAGAACCATCAATAGATGCCGTTATAGTAGAGAATTGTTATCAAAAAATTTCGCAATTGTTTAAAAAAAGTGAGGAAGTTCACAAAGTTCGCCATCACGACTCGCGGCCTTGCCCTTCAAGGTGTTGGCGCAGCCAGCTGCCCGCTTCCCCCAGCGGCGTACGCTTGTTCCATAGCAGATCCACCGAGATCGACCGCGGCCAGCCGGCGATATTCAACGTTTTAAGCTTGCCGCTACCGGCGAACTCTTCCACCAGCGCGCAGGGCAAAATACACCAGCCAAAGCCCTGCACCGCCATACTCAGCAGCAGCAAATAGTTGGGCGCCGACCATACCTGGCCGCGCGAAGGATCCGGCGCGCTCTCAAGATAAGTGCTAAGCCGCAGTTCACGCCAGCCGTGCAGATCATCCCAGAAAACCCGTCCCTGACCGGCCAGCGGATGCCCCGGCGCAACATAAATCCCCATCGCCGTTTGCAACGGCAGGCGCATGCTGCCGATCTCCATCGGATAGCTGTCCCGGGCTTCGATAAGCCCCACCTGAGCGCGCTCTTTTTGCAGCAGATCCACCACGTCTTCATCTTCGCCAATCAGACATTCAAACTCGGTATGCGGAAAACGCCGATCGAACTGTTCCAGCAAATCCTCCAGTACATCCGGGTGCAGGGTATCCGACAAGACGAAGGTCAGCCGCGGTTCGGTATTGCCGGATAACGAACTGGCGAGCTCATCCAGCCGCGAACTGGCGGCCAGTATTGCTTTCACATAGCCCAGCACCTGCTCGCCCTGCGCGGTTAGCGTCGGCTGGCGAGTGGAACGATCGAAGAGAGTCAACCCCAGGTCGGTTTCAAGATTCGAAATCGCGGTACTGATGGTGGACTGGCTTTTACGCATCCGCCGGGCGGCGGCGGAGAACGAACCGCTGGCGGCGGCTTCTACAAAAGCGGTGAGGGCTTCGGGAGAATAGTGCATAAACTATCTACTTTATCGATGGAATCTATCTTTTGTTTATCACATTTTTCCATAAAATGCCGGGTAAATCTGGATGACAGAACTGACAAGAGGTATCCAAAAATGAAAACCAATCACCTGCAGCGTAAGACACTGCTGGAACGCGTACTCCACGCGGTAAGCTTTGAAGGTCTCGCCACGTTAATTCTGGCCCCCACCGCCGCCTGGCTAATGCAACGATCGGTGGTCGAAATGGGCGGCTTGGCCATTTTGCTCGCCACCATGGCGATGGTCTGGAACCTGATCTATAACGCCGCCTTCGACCGTCTGTGGCCGGTTTCACGCCTGGCGCGTACGCTGCGGGTGCGCGCGCTGCACGCCATCGGCTTTGAGTGCGGCTTTATCATCATCGGCGTCACCGTCGTCGCGCTGGTGCTTGGCGTGTCGCTGGTGCAGGCATTTATGCTGGAAATCGGCTTTATGCTGTTCTTCCTGCCCTACACCATGTTCTTTAACTGGGCGTGGGATACGCTGCGCGTGCGCGTCCTGAAGTATCGCCAGCCGCAGAGTCTGCCGAATAGTTAACGTTCTCGATCGCGCGGATCGCCTAACCCTTTGGCGATCCGCAGGTTTATTTATCGCCGAAAACTATCACCGCAAACGATTCATAAATGTGGTAAATTGCACTCCTTTTTTTGGGTTATACGGTTGATAAATTCGCATAATGTCTAAAATTTGGTCTAAAGAAGAAACTCTATGGAGTTTTGCTCTATATGGCACTGCCGTAGGCGCCGGCACCCTATTCCTGCCGATTCAACTCGGTTCGGCCGGCGCCATCGTGCTGTTCCTTACCGCTTTGGTTGCCTGGCCGTTAACCTACTGGCCGCACAAAGCGCTGTGTCAATTCATCCTGTCGGCCAAAGTGGCGGCCGGTGAAGGGATCACCGGCGCGGTCAATCATTACTACGGCAAAAAAGTCGGCAATCTGATCACCAGCCTGTACTTTCTCGCCTTCTTCGTAGTGATCCTGATCTACGCCGTGGCAATCACTAATTCGCTGGCTGAACAACTGGCGAGACACGTGGCGATGACTCCTGGCGTACGCGCTCTGCTGAGCCTCGCCGTGGTGCTGGTACTGAATCTGATCTTCCTGATGGGGCGTCATATGACCATCAAAGTGATGGGATTCCTCGTCTTCCCGCTGATTGGCTGTTTCCTGTTCCTCTCCATCTACCTGATTGGCAGCTGGCAACCGGAACACCTCACCAGTCAGATGCAGCTGAACGCAAAGACCTGGCACCAAATCTGGATCTCGATTCCCGTGATGGTTTTCGCTTTTAGCCATACGCCGATTATTTCGACCTTCGCTATCGATCAGCAGGAGAAATATGGTGAGCTGGCCATGGGTAAATGCAAAAAAATCATGAAGGTGGCCTACACCATCATCTGCGCCAGCGTGCTGTTTTTTGTCTTCAGTTGCCTGCTGTCCATTCCGCTGCCGTACATCGAAGCCGCGCGTAATGAAGGGGTGACGATTCTCTCTGCGCTCTCCATGGCGCCGGGCGCGCCGGGCTGGCTTGCAGTGACCGGCATTATCGTCGCGGTGGTCGCGATGTCGAAATCGTTCCTCGGCACCTATTTTGGGGTGATCGAAGGCGCCAGCGAAATCGTTAAAACCTCGCTCGGCCAGCTCGGCATTCGTAAGAGCCGCGCCTTTAACCGCGCCATGTCGATTATGCTGGTCTCGGCGCTGACCTTTATCGTCTGCTTTATCAATCCGAACGCCATCTCGATGATTTACGCCATCAGCGGCCCGCTTATCGCCATGATTCTGTTCATCATGCCGACGTTGTCGACGTATATCATTCCGGCGCTCAAGCCCTACCGTTCGCTGGGTAATCTCATTACCTTAATCGTCGGCCTGCTCTGCGTCTCGGTGATGTTCTTCAGTTAAATCGCTCTCGCGACGACGCCTTCAGCGTCGCCGCACGTTCTGCCAACATTCTCGCCCATCGCTTCTCCCTGACGGGATTACACTTACTCCTTGCCTATCATCGGAGGGAGTCATTATGTCCAGCGTAACATTATCCGGGGTCATGACCTTAGGCGACCGTCAGGTTTACCGGCTTGGATACGGCGCCATGCAGCTCGCCGGCCCCGGCGTGTTCGGGCCGCCAAAAGATCCCGGCGCCGCCATTCGCGTTCTGCAAGAAGCCGTCGCCGCCGGGGTGAATCATATCGATACCTCAGATTTCTACGGCCCGCATATCACCAATCAGCTAATTCGTCAGGCGCTGCATCCCTATAGCGACGACTTGTGTATCGTCACCAAGGTCAGCGCCCGCCGCGATGAGAAAGGCAATTGGCTACCAGCGATGTCGCCGGCGGAACTCACCCAGGCCGTCGAAGATAACCTGCGTAACCTCGGCCTGGAGAGGCTGGAGGTGGTCAATCTGCGCAGCATGCTCGGCACCCACGGCCCGGTGGAGGGTTCGCTGGAGGAACCGCTAACGACCTTACTGGAACTAAAAGCCCGCGGTCTGATACGTCACATCGGTCTGAGTAACGTCACCGCCAGACAGGTTGCCGATGCGCAGAAGCTGACGCCCATCGTCTGCGTGCAAAACCAGTACAACATCGCTAACCGCGGTGACGACGCGTTAATCGACGCGCTGGCGCAGCAAAACATCGCCTACGTGCCGTTCTTCCCGCTGGGCGGTTTTACGCCGCTACAGGCGCAAGAGCTTAACGAGGTTGCCGCCATGCTCGACGCCACGCCGATGCAGGTGGCGCTGGCGTGGTTACTGCAGCGCTCGCCGAATATTTTGCTGATTCCGGGCACCTCATCGGTGGCGCATTTACGGGAAAATCTCGCCGCTGCAACGCTTACCCTCCCCGCCGGAGCACTGGCGAAGCTGGATAGCATCAGCGGTTGATGGCGTCAACTCCCCCCTTTACGGCGTTTGCCGTGAAGGGCTATCCCCTTAATATTAAGCTGGAATTAGGCCATCTCTGCTGGCACTATATATCCTACAAATCGGGTTATGCTGATTCCTCGTCGAGGAAATAACCTTATAAATTGCATTGAGTTACGTTATTTCTTAGGCCTCCTAATTGGGAGGCTGTTGTCGTTTGTATTGTTCCATGGTTTTTGTTAACACTCTTGATTACAGGAAAAAACAATATCGGCTTCGACGTTTATACAAATCAATTTGGCTACAAAGATAGTCAATATCATCGAACGTTCACAAAAACATCTGGTTAACATAATCAGTATGTCGCTATTGCTGTAAAAAAAATTAACTATGCACAGTAACGATTCAACAAGGATTACCCATGATAGAGGGAACGATAAAAACCAGTAAGTATGAAATCATTGCTATTTTCAGAGAGGAACAGAGAAAGCAAACAGAGATAGAAATTTTCTTTAATAACAAAAGCATCAGTACTCAGATTGCGCGTGTAGATTTTGCCGAATTCCATATCCAGAGCGATAGCAAAATCCCTGCGGGGAATAAATTCAAATTTATTCTGCATAGTGATTCAGGAAAGATCGAGTTCACCTCCCAGCGGCAGAAGAATTCCGCTGGCGGCGCGGAGAATAGCAATAAGGTGGCATTTGCGTTACCGGAATGCATCCAGGTTGTACAAAGACGACGAGATCCGCGATTTCGTTTACGCGATGAGAATGATTTCTTTTGTCATGGGCGCCATAAAAATGGCGAAAACTATGCTTTTGATATCAAAGATATTTCAGATGGTGGCTGCGCGCTGATTGCGCAAAGTCCAAATCTGAAATTCCTTGCCAACAACTCAACGCTGAAAAACGCCATTCTGTCTCTGGCTGAATATGGCGAAATCACCGTTGATCTGATTATCAAGAACGTGGCGATGGTCACGCTGGATAGCGAAGAAAAGAGTCCGGAAAACTACTATCAGATTTCCTGCCAGTTTAAGTTCCGCCGCAGCGATGACAGGAAGAAAATAGAAAAAACGCTGATCGATTTGATTCTGGAAGCCAAGCGTAAGAAGAGAGTTTAATGCCCTTGAACAATATCTTGCTGTACACTGACGACAATATCATTGGCCAATCTATTCATGATTATCTGAGCGATATTCACCAGGATATCACCCAGGCCAGTTATCAGGACATCGTGCAAGGGGGCGTCGCGCCCCTGGCTGAGACGGTGATCTTCAATATGATCCACAAGGATATATCCGCCGCCGATACGGTCGTATTACTCAACAAACTGCGCTTTCATTTCTCGCGCTGTACACTGTTGGTATTGATGGTAAAAAGCGATATCGCCAATCTGTGCCGGGAATTAATCGATCTGGAAAACCTGTTAATCCTGACGGAAAAATCTTCTTTAGACGCATTTTCGGCAATTACCAGAACGCAGGATGAAACTCCGCAGACCCGGTATTTGCGCACGCAGCGAAAGCTGACCGCCAGAGAGCTGCAGGTACTGGAACTTATTATCGCCTGCAATAACAACAAGCGAATTGCCTCGCTGCTGAATATCGATCATAAGACGGTACACAGCCACCGCATTCACATTATGAAAAAGCTGGGAATGAATAGCTCGCAGGTGATGCATAAGCAAATCGTCAATATGAATCACTGCTGAACGGCTATCCTGTCGCCGGGTCTACAGCGCCAGGCCAAAGTGCTGACGCAGCGCTCGCTTCCCAGGCTCGCTGATTGTCACTTCGCGATAGCCCGGGACCGGCATAAACCAACCTTTTTGCACGCCCCACTGCAGCAGGGCAGCGCCCGCGGCACCGCCCAGATGAAAACGGCGCTCGCTCCAGTCGAGGCAGGCGCAGCATACTTTGCGGCGGGATCCGCTATCGCACGTAATACCTAAGCGGGCGAAATGCGCCTCCCCCGCCGCGGTAAGCGCGGTGCCATTTGCCGTGAGCCACGCTTGCTGCTGCAGAAAATCATAGATGGCGACGGCCACTTCACCCGCCAGATGATCGTAGCAGGTACGCGCCATACGCAGCGTTCCCGGCGTTCGCGTGGTCAGCGGCACTGCGCTTTTGCCCGCCATGGTCATCATATTTTCCAGCAATCCGGCGACATCGCCGCCCGCCAGCCGATAGTAGCGATGTCGCCCTTGCGCCAGGCAGATCAGTAAGCGACTGTTGACCAGACGGCTAAGGTGAGCGCTGGCGGTCGACGGCGAAATATCCGCCGCGCCGGAGAGCTCAGTCGCCGTCCATGCCCGGCCATCCATTAGCGCGCAGAGTATCTTCACTCGTGAAGGGTCAGCCATCGCCGAGGCAACCGCCGCCATCGCGACGGCCAGCGCTTCGTCATCATCAATGACAACCGCAGGGTGCAACATACTGCCTCCGCTTAATATTGGTTACGCAGAACGTGAACTCTGCATCTGGTATTCACGCAGTACCTGTGCCACGCGAATCTGATAATCAACAAAGATAGACTCCCGCCCTTCCCGCTGCGCCGCCTGATGACAAATATTGCGCTTCCAGGCTGCAACCGACTGTTCGTCCCGCCACCACGACAGCGACAAAATCTTTCCCGGCGCACTGAGGCTTTGAAAACGCTCGATGGCGATAAAGCCGTCGATGGTTTCCAGCAGCGGTTTCAACTGCGCCGCCAGCGCGAGGTATCGTTCCTGCTGCGCTGGCGTGACCTGTGCTTCAAAGAGTACCGCAATCATGGTTTTTTCCTCCAGCAATGAATGAAGCCGCACTGTAGCGCGCCGATGGCTAGCAATGCTTCGCCAGCGGGCGAAGTATCGCCGTCACAACAAGCCAAAAAACCACCAAACCATTCACACAATCAATACCAGGCGAAATTCTGTTGAGACCTAAACGCGGGTCAACGGAAATAAGCACTCTCGAAGATGAGATATAACATTCTGTTTTCAAAGTTTTTTTCAATAAAAATCCCATTTACAGTCATCAAACCGTCATAAAAATGTGATCTAAATCGCACTTTTTGCAACGTACGTTATAGTTAGCAGACTTATTATAAACCCATCGAAAGCACAACGCTTTCCACCATAAAAGTTAAAAGGATAAACACCATGAAAAACGTAAAATTACTTGCTGCTGCTGGTATGCTGTCTCTGGTTTCTTTCGCAAGCTTCGCGGCTCACCCGGTGAGCGTGACCTCTGATACCCTAGACAACGCAGAAGCAAAAATCGCTGCTATCGCTAAAGATCAGGGCGCCTCTTACCACATTACCGAAGCCTATACCGGTAATCAGGTACACATGACGGCGGAACTGTCTAAATAACCGAATGGTCGCAGAGGGAGCTGCCGGACAGGTCGTCTCAGGACGGCTGGTCTGGCTCCCGCCACGTAAAAAAACACGGCAATGTCGAGCCCCTTTATGGGGCTTTTTCGCGTCAACGTTTCGCCAGCGCGCGCTGAATAGAGAGCACACTCGCCAGCACTACAATAAGGCCCGCCAGCGCCATCCCCTCAATTTTCTGCCCGAGAAAGATCCACCCCAGCAGCACCGCCGTCACCGGACTTAGCAGGCTCATTGCCGATACCGCCACCGGCGACAATCGGCTGATACCTCGGAACCATAATCCATACGCCAGCATCGCTCCGGCCACACACAGCCAGACATAACCTGCCGCCTGTAATGGGGTGATGTTGTGCAACGGCGGGTCCACCAGCAGCGCGATGGGCAGTAACACGATCCCGCCTATCAACAATTGCCAGCCGGTCATCGCCACAACCGGCAACGATAGCGCCCAGCGCCGCGACAGCCAGGTGCCCAGCGCCATACTGACGGCGCCAAGAAAAGCGGCGCCGATACCTAACGAATCCAGCACCGTGCGCGGAGAAAGCAGCAACATCGCCATACCGATGATCCCGGCGCAGGCGGAAACCACCGCCAGCCACGGCGAACGCTGGCGATCCACGCACCAGGCCAGCAGCATCACCAGCAGCGGCTGAATCGCGCCGATCACCGCCGCCAGCCCGCCGGGCAAGCGGTAGGCGGCGATAAACAGCAGCGCCTGAAAGGCGCCGATATTTAATATTCCGGTAATGATCAGCTTCCACCACTCACCGCGCTGCGGAAACTGGCGGCTCCACAGTAACAACGCAATCCCGGCGGGCAACACGCGCAACAGCGCGGCGATAAAAGGACGGTCCGGCGGCAAGAATTGCGAAGTGACGATATAAGTGGTTCCCCAGATGGCGGGAGCCAGCGCGGTCAGCAGCAGATCGACCGCCAGATGACGAGTAAAAAAGGCCATGATTTTATCTTCATATCAAGTTAAATTGTGCAGCAAGTATGTATCGATAAATATCTTGATATCAAGACAAGTGAGCACACATGGACAAATTACCACCAACGGATGCCGTTGACCGCATTCTCGCCCAATGGCAGCGCGAGCGCCCGGATCTGGATTGCAGCCCAATGGGGCCGATTGGCCGCCTCAAGCGCTGCGCCATGCTGCTGGAGCCGCGGGTGGAGGCGGCATTTGTTAAACATGGGCTGGTACGTTGGGAGTTCGACATGCTGGCGACGCTGCGCCGCGCCGGCGAGCCATTCGTGCTGTCGCCGACCCAGCTCTTTTCGACACTGATGATTACCTCCGGCACGATGACCCATCGCCTCAAGGCGCTGGAAAAACGAGGGTTGATTACCCGCTTAGCAAATCCTCAGGATGCCCGCAGCATGCTGGTCGCGTTAACGCCAGAGGGACGAGCGCTGATCGATGAGGCGGTTGCCACCCACGTGGCGAATGAGCAACAACTGCTGGCGGGGCTTTCAGAGACCCAACTTCAGCAGTTAGACGAGGCGCTACGGGTATTTATGCGTCTGCTGGAGAATGAGTGACCTCCGGCGACAGGCGGTTGCTACGATGAACAACGCGCGGCTAACAAAGAGGCCATCCTCCCGGCATCATAGCGCATGGTTTTCGCAGTACTGCGTTTTGCAATAACCGCTAAATGCGCATACCATCTGCACATTCTATCGTCATCAGGCAAGGAGATGCTTGTGGATAAGACTCACTCTTCGACCCCGCCAGAGAGCCACGAAAGCCGCTTTCATAAAGAAGAGTTCCCCTTCTTCTGGGTGGTTAACGTTTACGCCCGTTATACCCAATTAATGGAAATCGAGCTCAAAAAAATCGACATCGACCTTTCCCGCTTCCGCGTACTGATGCTGGTGCACCAATACCACCGCGCTAGTATTTCGCGGATCACCGAATATGCCGTTAGTAAGATGCCGACGGTGACCAAAATTGTTGGCCGTCTGCGCGATGATGGCCTGCTCACGACCCACGTTAGCGTCAGCGATGGCCGGGTCACCGAAGCGGAACTCACTGCCGCCGGTGAAGCCAAGGTTGCCGAAGCCCGGGCATTAGCGGAAACCGTGTTTGCTAAAGCCTTCAAGGGCGTCACCCCAGCGCAGGAAAAAAAGATGAATCAGGTGCTGGCGCTCATTCTGCACAACCTCGATGACTGATCCTCTGCGAAAATAACCATTTACTTTAAATGGTTATTCATTTTGTTTTGCCCTCCCCTGCGTTTTTCGCACACTTTTTTATCATTTTTTTAACTTATATTTTTCATTTATTTTTGTGACGCCCTTCAAGAGATTAAAATTTAAACACCAATATTTAATGATTTAAATCAATAAGTTAAAAAACAACCTCTCTTTCATAGCATCATCTTATCGTCAATTACGATGTAAAAAACAGGTGACAAATTACTTGAAATTTCAAGTTTTACTGACAAGATTACCTCAAACGCCAGCGGGTCGTTTTTTAGTCATTTCGCGCGGTAATTATCCCCCTCACGGAGATGTGAAACATGGTTACTGAACATCGTACAGAGGCAGAAAACGCAGAATCCGGGTTTATCTCGCGCTTCACCCTTGGCGAAGGCGAGCTGACGTTTGCGGTTAAAGACAGTCTCGATATTGCCGGTTTTCCGACCCGCGCCGGCAGCCCGGTATTGCAGGATGCGCCGCCCGCCGTCCGCCATGCCGCCGTAGTCGAGGCGCTGCTGGATAACGGCTGTCAGCTGCGCGGAAAAACCACCCTGCACGAGCTGGCCTTTGGCGTCACCGGCATCAACCCGCATAGCGGTACGCCACGCAATCCGCATTATCCGCAGTTAATCCCCGGCGGTTCGTCCAGCGGCTCTGCCGCCGTGGTCGCGGCCGGTGAAGTCGACTTCGCCGTCGGCACCGATACCGGCGGCTCGGTGCGGATGCCCGCGGCCTGCTGCGGCGTGGCTGGCCTGAAGCCGAGCTTTGGCCGTCTGAGCCGCGCAGGCGTCATGCCGACGGAAAGTTCACTAGACTGCGTCGGCCTGTTCGCCCGCGATATCGCCACATTGCGTCAGGCGCTGGCAAAAGCGCTGAGGGAACCGGCTCCTCCTGCGCGCCGGGAAGCGCCCGCACTGAGTTACCTGGCAGGCACGGCAACGCCGGAAATTGAGCAACTGATCGTCTCACGTCTGCAGCAAGCGGGCCTGGCATGGACTCGCGCTGAACTACCGGGGTTCAACGAGGCGCATCAGGCCGGGCTTACGGTGATAAGCCAGGAAAACTGGCTGGCGTTTCACAGCATCATCAACGCGCCGAATCTGGCGCCGGACGTCGCCCAGCGGATCCGCGCCGGCGCGGAAATCGGCCCTCAGCAGCGGCGGGCTGCGGAAAGCGTGCGTCAACAATTTAGCGCCGCGGTGGACGCCCAGTTGGCGAAAACACCGCTGATTCTGCTGCCGACCCTGCCGGAATGTCCGCCAACGCTGGAAGAAGCGGCGGATCCGCTCAAGGTGGTCAACCTGACTCGTCTGGTGCGCCCATTTAATTTAAGCGGCCATCCGGCCCTGAGCCTGCCGCTTGGCGAAATTAATCATCGCCCGGTGGCGCTGCAATTAGTCGCCAATAAAAATAAAGAGTTCGATTTACTTAATTACGCTGAGTATTTGCTGGAAAAATTAAAATAATAAAACCGTACTTTCATTAACTGGAAGAGGCTAAATCGCATGTTAAACCCCTCTGCAACTTCGCGTGCGGAAAAGACCCTGCACGCCACGACAATAGAGTTTGCCGAATTACTCGCGGATATTAAAAAGCGCAGCGAGGAATTCGAGCAGCAGAAATATATCCCGGCGGATATTATTTCCCGCTTTAAAAAGATTGGTGTTTATCGCGCGCTGGTGCCAAAACGCTACGGCGGCGATGAAATCTCGCCGGCGGAATTTTGTCAGTTAATTGAAACGCTCTCAACGGCTGACGGATCCGCCGGCTGGGTGGCGAGTTTCGGCATGAATCCGTTTTATCTTGGCGGCCTGCCGCCGAGCAGTCTCGATGAGCTTTACCGCCACGGACCGGATATCGTCTTTGCCGGCGGGATCTTCCCGCCGCAAAAGGCGACGACTCAGGATGGCGGCTACCGCGTCAGCGGGCGCTGGAGCTTCGCCAGCGGCTGCAGCGGCGCCGAACTTATCGGCGTGGGCATTCTGACCGATGACGGCAGCGATCGTCCGCTGCCGCGCATCGCGGTGCTACCCGCCGGGGAGTTCACCATCGATCCGGTCTGGAATACGGTCGGCCTCTCCGGTACCGGCAGCCATGACGTAGTGCTGAATAATGCCTTCGTGCCGCAGGAGTGGACCTTTATTCGCGGCGGCGAACTTAACCTCGAAGGCCCTTTGTATCGCTACCCGGTACTGTCGCTGGCCACTCAGGTACTGTCGGTGGTGGCGCTGGGTATCGCCCGCGCGGCGTTATCGGAAATTTACGCCATTGCCGAACGCCAGAGCTCGGTCACCGGCGCGCCATGCCTGGCGGATCGTCAATTCGCGCAGATGGAAATCGCCCACTGTGAAGCGGAACTGCGTTCGGCGCGCTGCTGGTTCTATGACGCCATCGACGACGTCTGGCAGGCGATTCTGCGCGGCGATGAACCGGGAGAAGAGCGGATTAACGCCATGCGCCTCTCTTCCACCCACATTACCCGAGTTTCTGCGTCGGTTACCACCCGCGCGCTGAAACTGGCCGGGATGCCGGGTATTTCAATGCGTAGCCCGCTGCAGCGCTATGCCCGCGACTCCATGGTCATCACCCAGCACGCCTTTATGGGCGAGCTGACCTACATCAACGCCGGCAATATGTTCTTCGGCCACTCGCCGCAGCCCGGCTATTTATAAGTCAACACGGAGCCGGCAATGAATGAAGAAATGCTGCAACGCCTGGAGAAGCTGGAAGCCGTAGTGCAGATCCGAAACGCCATCAGCCAGTATATGCATCTCTGTGATGACCTGACGCATCCGGATACCGCCCGGCAAATTGGCGCGCTATTTAGCGAAACGGCTATTTGGGAAGGTATTGGCGAATTATATCAACAAAAGCTCGGGCGCCATTGCGGCAGAGCGGCGATCGTCGGAATGATGAACGCTTATATTAGCGAACCGTCACACTTCGCCATTAACGTACATTATTTAACGGCCGAGCATATTTGTGTTGGCGAAAATAACCGCGCGGTTGGCCGCTGGAAAATGCTGCAGGCTTCGACGTTTCGCCGCGGCGGCTCGCATTTAAATAGCGCGGAGCTCGTCATTGAATTTATTAAACAAGATCAACAGTGGTTAATTCATCATTTTACCACCCGTAATTTATTTAGCCGCCCGGTAGCTGACTGGCATTCGCTCGCCGATTTACCGGTGCCTGATGGTCATTAAAAGAGATATGTGGAGAGTGACAATGTCTGAATGTATTCCGGTAAAAAATATCGATACCCGCCATACCGCCGAAACGCTGGCGGCACTGGTGCAAAGCGACCGGGTCCATACCTGTCTCTATACTTCCGAGGAAATTTTCGACCTCGAGATCGACAACATTTTTAACCGTACCTGGGTGTGGGTCGCCCACGAGAGCGAAATCCCTGACGCCGGCAGCTATAAATCCTCGATGGTGGGTACCCAGCCGGTAATCGTCGTACGCGATCGCAAAGGCAATATCAACGTGCTGCTCAACCGCTGCCGCCACCGCGCCGCCACCGTTTGCGAACATCGCAGCGGGAAAACGAACGGGTTTACCTGCCCGTATCACGGCTGGGGCTATGGCCTCGACGGCGCGCTGCGCGGGGTACCGCATCCAGAGAGCTACGGCGATACGCTGAACAAATCTGAGCTCGGCATGGTGCGCCTGCGCGTTGAAAGCTACGCCGGAATGATTTTCGCCAGCTTCAACCACGACATTGAACCGCTGACCGACTTCCTCGGCCCGGCGATGAAATGGATGGATTTGTTCATGAAACAGGGGGCTGGCTACGCGCTGCAGGCTACCACCGCGCACCGTTTTCGCTTTCCCGGCAACTGGAAAATCCAGCTGGAAAATACCACCGACGGCTATCACTTCCCTATCGTCCATAAGTCGTTTTTAAGCTCGGTCGATAAACAGACCGAAGAGATGCTCAACTTCGTCGACGGCAAAGGCTTCGTGGAAGATCTCGGCAACGGCCACAGCGTGATGGTGATGATCCCCGAGCTTATCGATCTGGAAGCCAATCTCGATGCGCCAATCCCGGAGCGCTTTAGCGAACTGGCCCAGGCCCTGCGCGAGGAAGGCCACGACGAGCAGCAGGTGCGGCGCATCGTACGCGCGGTCGGCGGCAGCGGTTTTAACCTTAACCTGTTCCCCAATGTCGCCTGTTCAATGGCCTTCTTCCGCGTGCTGCAGCCGATATCGGTAAAAGAGACGGAAATTCATCACATGGTGCTGACCATGAAAGATGGCCCGGCGATCGCCAACCAGGCGCGCCTGCGGCTGCACGAACACTTCCAGGGGCCGATGGGCTTCGGCACCCCCGATGATTCAGAGGCCTGGGAGCGGGTGCAGCGCGGCGGCGGCGCGGGCGACGATCTGTGGATCATGCTCAACCGCGGCCTGCCCGGCGAAGTCCGCACCGCCGACGGCCTGCGCAGCGACGTCAGCGCCGAAACCGGCATGCGCGCCGCCTATCAACAATGGAAAAAGTACATGACCGCTGACCACCGGGGGCAATAATGAATACATCACCTATCCTCAACGCCGCCATTCAGTTTATTAACCTGGAAGCGGACCTGCTCGATCAAGGCGAATTTCGCGAATGGCTGGCGCTGTGGCGCACCGAGGGGATGTACATCATCCCCATCGACCAGCAGACCACCGATTTCGCCAACGTGCTCAACTACGCCTACGACAACCACGAGATGCGGGAAAAACGCGTGCAGCGTTTATACAGCGGCGAGTCGATCTCCACCACCCCGCGCGCGCGCACTATCCGCATGAGCGGCCGTTATCGCCTGCTCAGCGCCAGCGATGAGGTCGTCGAAGTACGCTGCGCCCAATTCCTTTACGAGTACCGCAAGGGCAATGAACAGCACTACGCCGCTGACGTCACCTGGACGCTGGCGCCGGAGGGCGACAGTTTCCGCATCCTGCAAAAGGTCGTGCGCCTGATTAACGGCGACGATTACCTGCATAGCATTGGCTACATCCTGTGAGGACTTTATGACACGTAGCGTACTTATTACCGGCGCGGCCAACGGCCTCGGGCTGGTTATTAGCCGCCATCTCTGGCAACAGGGCTATCAGGTGGCGATGGCGGATCTCAACCTCGATACGGTCACCCGTAGCGCCCAGGAGATCGATCCCAGCCAGCAGCGGCTGCTGCCGCTGGCGCTGGATATTCGCCAGCCGCAACAGTTCAGCGACGCGCTGGCGCAGATCCGCGCGCGCTTCGGCGAACTCGACGTGCTGGTCAACAACGCCGCCTTAACCCTGACCACACCGATCATGGAGATCGACGTGGAGGAGTTCGATCGCGTCACCAGCACCAATCTGCGTGGTACCTTCGTCGGCTGCCAGACCATCGGCCGCTATTTCAGCCAGCGCCAGCGGGGCAGCATTATTAACCTCGCGTCGCTGGCCGGGCAAAACGGCGGCACCGCCTCCGGCGCCCACTATGCAGCCTCCAAGGGCGGCATTATTACGCTGACCAAAGTCTTCGCCCGCGCCCTGAGCAACTCCGGGGTGAGCGTCAACGCGATTGCGCCGGGGCCGCTGGATCTTCCTTCCGTTCGCGCCGCGGTGCCGGAAGAGAAAATGCCGGCGCTGCTGGAGATGATCCCGATGAAGCGGCTTGGCGATCCGCTGCTGGTCGCCCGCGCGGTAGAACTGCTGGCGGCGCCCTCCGCCACCTTTATCACCGGCGCGACCTGGGACATCAACGGCGGCATTTATATGCGTTAAGCCCTTCGCGGGTGGAGAAAAACTATGGCTGAAACATTGACGGTACGCGTCACAGAACGCGAAATTCAGGGAGCCGAGGTGGTAGTCCTGACGCTGGCCTCGCCGGACGGCGCTCCCCTGCCCTCGTTTAGCGCCGGGGCGCATATCGATCTGCATCTTGGCGATGGCATCGTGCGCCAGTATTCGCTGTGCGGCAGCGCCCATCACCCGCAGCGCTATCGGTTGGGGATCCTCAAAGATCGCGCCTCGCGCGGCGGTTCGCTGGCGGCGCACGCTTTACAGCCCGGCGACGAGGTGCAAATTAGCCCCCCGCGCAACCTGTTCGCGCTGGAGATGTCGGCGCCTCATACCATTCTGATCGGCGGCGGCATTGGCATCACGCCGATGCTGGCGATGGCCGATACGCTATTTCGCGCCGGGAAATCCTTCGAAGTGCATTACTGCGGCCACAGCCGTGAGGGAATGGCGTTTCTGGCCGAGCTGGCGGATTGCCACTTTAGCGCCCAGGTTCAGCTACATATCAGCGATGAAAACGGCAGGATCCGCCCTCAGGAACTCCTGACGCCTCACGCCGCCGCCGGTCACCTGTACGTTTGCGGTCCGGAGGGTTTTATGGCGTGGATTAATGAAACGGCTCAGGGGTGCGGTTTCAGCGCGGAGCGGCTGCATCAGGAGTATTTCAACCGCGAGGTAGAAACCAGCGGCGGCAGTTTTGAGGTTGAGGTTCCGGAACTCAACCTTAGCGTTACCGTCGGCGAAAACGAGACCATCGTCGCCGCGCTGCAAAAAGCCGGCATCAAAGTGAAAGTCTCCTGCCAACAGGGCGTCTGCGGCACCTGCCTCGCCAACGTTTGTAGCGGCGTACCTGACCACCGCGACGAGTATTTAACCGAAGAAGAACGCGAAGATAACGACCAGATCCTGCTGTGCTGTTCGCGGGCTAAAACCCCGCGGCTGGTTATTGAAGGCTTCGAATACGTCAAACTGAAATAACGGGTATTACTATGAACCTGACATCTGATTTTCGTAATGCCATGGCGCAGCTGGGCAGCGCGATCACCATCATTACCACCGATGGCCCGGCGGGCCGCTTCGGCTTTACCGCTTCGGCGGTGTGTAGCGTGACGGATTCGCCGCCGACGCTGCTGGTATGTATGAACCGCTCGTCCTTCGCGCACGGCAAATTCCAGCACAACGGCGTGCTGTGCGTTAACGTGCTCTCCGGTCAGCATCAACAATTGTCCGGGATTTTCGCCAATGGCCAAATCCGCTCTGAAGAACGCTTCCTGCACGACGAATGGCTGACGCTGGAGACCGGTTCACCGGCGCTGGCTTCCGCCGTGGCGAACTGCGACTGCGTCATTGCCGACAGCCACGAAGTGGGCAGCCACAGCGTATTTTACTGCGAGGTCAAACAGATCCGCTTCGGCAACCCCAGCGACGGGCTGGTCTGGTTTAATCGCCAGTTCCATACCCTTAGCATGGCGTCGTGCCGTTAAGTTTCATCATAACCATAAAAACCCTGCCGACCCATCGCCCGGCGCCAGCAGGCGCCGCCTGATTCACCTGCACTGGAGTTAACCTTATGTCTGGAGCTGTGAGCGGTACAACGGTCCCCCCGGCGCAACCTATGCGCAAATTAATCATCGGGTCTTTTCTCGGCAACTCGCTGGAATGGTACGATTTTTTCCTGTATGGCACCGCGGCGGCGCTGGTCTTCGGGCCGCTGTTTTTCCCGGCCACGAATGACCCGCTGCTCGGTTCATTTTTAGCCTTTTCCGGCTTTGCCATCGGCTTTATCGCCCGCCCCCTCGGCGGCGTGATATTCGGCCATCTCGGCGATCGCTACAGTCGCAAAATGACGCTTATCATCACCCTGACGCTGATGGGCGCCAGTACGTTCTTAATTGGTCTGCTGCCAACCTACGCCCATATCGGCGTATTGGCGCCAATCGCCTTGATTACGCTGCGCTTTGTACAGGGCGTGGCTTCCGGCGGCGAATGGGGCGGCGGGGTGTTGATGCTGAGCGAAAACGCGCCGGAAAGCCAGAAAGGGTACTACACCGCCTGGAGCCAGGTGGGGGTCTGCGGCGGGTTTGTTCTTTCTTCGCTGGCATTCTATCTGGTGCAGCTGCTGCCGCAGGAAGAGGTGATGTCGTGGGCGTGGCGTATTCCGTTTTTGCTCAGCCTGTTTATCTTTCTGGTGGGCGTCTATATTCGCCGTAACATCCAGGAAAATGCGGAATTCGTGGCGCGCAAAGCAGAAAACGACAGCAAAAATGAGGCCCATCATTTACCGGTGCTCAGCGCCTTCAAAAATCATCCACGAGCGATATTACAGGCTATCGGCCTGCGGCTGGCGGAAAACGGCGCGGTGTATATCTTCTTCACGTTTTCAGTGGTCTATTGCAAACATATCGGCATCGACACCCGCGACCTGATCGCGGCGGTTACCATCGCCATGACGGTGGAGATCGCCACGATTCTCGGCTGGGGATGGCTTTCCGATCGCATTGGCCGTAAGCGGCTTTACTATATCGGCGTGATAGGCATGGCGCTGGTCGCCTTCCCCTTCTTCTGGCTGCTGAATATGCACACCTTCCCGGCGATGCTGCTCGCCATGCTGTTGGCATTGCCATTGTGCCATGGCGCGATGATTGCCGCGCAGCCGTGTCTGATGGTGGATCTGTTTCCGGTGGAGGTACGCTACACCGGGCTGGCGCTGGGGCATGAGATTGGGGCGGTGATTTCCGGTGGTATTAGCCCGATGCTGGCGGTAGCTTTTTTAATGATGTGGGATAGCTATATCCCCATTGCGCTGATGCTGCTGGCCTTTGCGCTACTGGCGCTGGTAGCGCTGATAAGTATTCGCCAGCCGCAGCCGCGACCTGAAGCGGTCGCGACCACCTAACCCAGGCATGCCGCGCGTAAAGGAAGGCGCGCGGCACGGACGGCTAGTTATTGTTGATGACGATAATAACCCGGCTTTTAATCGTGCCGCCGCGGATATTCTCGCCATATTTCATCGGCTTGATTTGCAGATAAATCGGGTTGTTGCTGCCATGCCGGGCCTCCTCGTCGGAGTGATAAAGGAAACCGCTGCCGTACTGGAGTTCCCCGCCCTGACTATCGAGCAGATGAAAACCGACTTCGCCGGCGCCGGTGGCGGCATCCTGATCGTCATTCTTCAATATTTTGCTGGTGCCGGCAAAGCCGGAGGCGGCGACAAAGTAGTAATCAATTTTACCCGGCGTCAGTTCGAATACCGCCGACTCGTCCCGGCTACAGTCGATATCAACGCGTTCCAGGCGATATTGCGCTTTGTCTTCTTTAATATCAAAGTAGCTGTAATCGCCCATATTAATGAGGCGGTTCGGGACGTTAAAACCACAGGTCATGATATTTACCTGCAGGGTGACGTTAAAGGTGTAATTGATGTTAACGTTATGGCATTCATTATTCTTACAATACTTCAAAACTATACCGTAACGCATCTGGAAAGGCACACCGGGAGTAACACGCTGCCCGTTAGCGCTACCTTCTTTAATCTCATAGCGTATGCCGACCAAACTATTAAACATATCTGCCAAATTATATACTTGGTTTTCAACAATTTTTCCGTTTCCCAACGATTCCATTTTTGTCTGGTCGAAGGAGAAATTAATCTCATAGATCTTACTGCCTACTTCAACATAGTAGGAGGTTTGTGGTGGCGATTGCAGACTGACCGAGACCGTAATATTTGAGTTACTGGGGCAGCGAAAGCTGAATGCGTTAGCCTGAAGTGAACTATCACGTAAATTGAGCTCCCCGTTGGCGGCCAGCGGTTTAAAAGTGTAGTTGCCGCTAGCCTCAATCGACGCCGGAGGGATGCTCGGCGTTAATTCACAGTTCCCCGCCCGCGCTAAAAAAGAGCATAAGCTTAATACCAGCAAAATTATCCATTTCATGAAAATCGTCCTTTTAGCGGCAGACATAGGTCTTACCTTCATCAATGGTATGTTTAAATGTAATGGTGCAGTAATGGCCCTGCTGCTTATCGACCGCGATGGTAATCGACGGCGGAACGTTATCGGTGCGGATATACAGCATGCTGCCCTGGCCGACGACGCCGACATTCTGTCCGTCGTTATCTTCAATTTCATAGCCAAATTTCAGCGGCGTACCGTCCGGGCGTTCGGCGTGAATAAGCCAGGGTTGACGCTGGTCGGTATCGAACCGCGCCAGCACCACCGCGCCGCGGTACGGAGCCACCGCTTTCCGGTTGCCAATCAACTCGGTTTTGCTCTGCGTATTGGCGGTATTCAGCAGCAACGAACTTTCGCGATAGGGCAAGACATGGTCGAAAATGACCGTTCCCTGCGCGTTGGTGGTGCGATATTTCTGACCATTGACGTAAGCATTTTCCAGGCCCGGCGCCTGAATAATGGCGAAGGTTTCCGATAGCTGGTTAGCGAAATTGATGCCGCCAGACCAGGCCACCACCCCGCCAGACAGGCTGCCGCTGGCCTGGGTATATTTTGACGACTGGCTGTAGCTGCCGCTCAGCGTCGCCAGCGGCGCGTTCCAGGTAAGGTTACCGCCGGCGGTGGTTTCATGGTTTTGCTGCTGCCGGCTTAGGTTCACGCCATAGTCAAACTGGTCGCGCTGGCCGCCCGTACCGCTGATGCCGGTATTATTGGAGGCAAAACCGTCGTTATCGAAGGTCGTCGAATTCGACAGCGTCAGGCGACGTGCCAGCACGCTATCGCCCTCTCCCCAGAGCAGCGGAATCGAAATGAAGAGGTTAAAGCGCTTATCTTCATGATGATCCTCGTCATAGGTCTGGCTGGCCGAAATGGTCCAGGAAACCCGCTGCCAGTTATTGGTGTAACTCAGTTGATAATCTTTATTACTGCCGCTTTTTCCCCAGTAATCACGCCATAAAACGCTCAGTGAGAAAGACCCTAATCCTTCCGGCAACGACTGGCTAATATTGGCGGATAAGCTATTTTTACGGCCAAAATCATAACGGTAATAATCATCAATGTTGTAAACGTCATTATCATCATGGTGATAACTATTACGGTTCTTCGCCCAGACATGATCGTTAAAGGTGCGATAGTCGCTGGTTGAATAGCGATAAGCCGCCATTCCGAAGCGCGTTTTAGTCTGGGTGAGGTATTTGTTGTAGGCAATCTGATAACTTTGCCCTTCAAAAGTACCGTTATCCTGATCGCTGCGCGCCCAGGTACCGTCAACGGACACCGCGCCGAGATGGGTATTCCACCCGGTTCCCATAGTAAAAGCCTGATAGGCGGTACCGAGCATGGTACCGCCATACAGGGTCAGCAGATTGTTCAGGCCATATTGATAGCTGGCCTGCATAAAGTCTTCCTGATTGCTGGCACCTTCGATATGGCTGCGCCCGGCGGCAATGTCATATTTAGATACCCCCGGCTGCAACATATTGGGTACCGAGGAATAAGGCACCAGGTAGGTGGTTACCGAGCCGTCGGCTTCCCGGATAGTGACATCGAGATCCGCCCCGCCGCCGGCGAGTTGTAAATCGGCAATCGCAAAAGGCCCCGGCGGCACCTCTTTCTGATAGACGGTGAAGCCGTTCTGCTCAATGGTTACCAGCGCGTTGCTCTGGGCAATCCCCTGCACGATCGGCGTGAAGTTCTGTTTTGAGTTTGGCAACATTTGCATGTCGCGGAACAGACGAACCCCACGAAAGCGTACCGCATCGAAAATATCCGCTGAGGTATACATGTCGCCCGCGCGCAAGGTGCCTAAAATCGGCGCAAAGCCGCGTTCCAGATACAGGGTATTGCTTTTCCAGTCGCCGCTGCCGCTATCGGCTTTGCTGTAAGTGGCATCAGAGTGCAACTGCCAGCTCAACAGGTTCAGCCCACTATTGAAGCGGGCGTAGGTGCTTTTGTTATTGCCGTTATTTTTATAGTCACTGTAATACTGGCTCAGATAATAAGAGGTATACAGCGCGTTAACGCCGCGGTCCCAGCTTTCCGGCGCGACGTAGCCGCGCTCAAGATCCTCCACGTAGGCCTGCGGAATTTCTAAATCAAGCTGAAAAATATTGATATTAAAGGTATAACTACCGCTGCGCACCGCGGATTTTAGCGTCATGCACTGGTTATCCTTTGCCATCTGCGCGCTATCCGCTTTGATTCCCAGCTGATTTAATAATGTCGATGACAGGCAGGTATCATCCGGATTACTGGCGACTACGATTGGATATTTACCACGCCATTGTTTATTGACGTAAATATCTAATTCATATTCACCGGGCAGTGGTTGATTATCCGCAAAGTGAAAGCTTGATGATTTTTCACCTTTCATTCCGCCGATCATGAAATTGGTATCAAAAGTCTCTTCAGCGGCCTGCAGCTGACCGGATAATAAAACCAACAATATCATTGAGGAAAGCGGCGTCATCCTTAACATGGCCAACTCCATTATTTATTATTTTACATTGAGCCTGTCGCTAATAAAGTTTCCATTATCATCAATCATCGTTAGCGAATACTGGCGGGCGAGATTATTTTTTAAAATGACATCCTGACTGGATAACGGCGCAATCATCACGCTGCGCTCATTAACTTTAACATTACTGACTTTAACTTCAGTAATCGTCAGCCAATTTGCGGTACCATTGGCGATATGCAGAGCGTTTTTTCTGGAAGACAGCGAAATATTTTTAAACGTATCTTTATTTACCGCCGCAATGCCTTTAGGACGATAAAAAAGCTTAATACGGTTTTGCATGGCAAACCGCAGCGTATTCGCCCCCTCACTTCCTGGCGTATTCGGAGGAATATCGAGTACGTTGAGATAAAACAGCGACTCCTTGTTTGGCGGAAGTTTGTTGGCTAATTTTTTTATTCGCAGCTGCTGGCCGGAGTTACCCGCTATGCGCACCACCGGCGGCGACAGCAGGAACGGCACGTTGATTTTTTCCGGCGGCAACGAGGTATTGCCATCGTCAATCCACGACTGCACCAGTGAAGAGCGGGCGCCATGATTCATCAACTGTACGACCACTTCTTGTTTCTCAGCCGGATAAACCACCCGGGTACCGAAAATCACCACTCCGGCATGCGCGGGCTGCATAGCGATAAATAAACCTGCTAATAAAATCCGTTTCATAGCACCACACCCTTAGCACAATAATTGCCGGCGAAGCGCCGGCACAGGTCCTTACTCCGCAGAGACGGCAATCGTTAACACCGAGCGGACTTCACCGGCGGTCACCGGAGTGGCGGCATTAATTCGGGCGTATTGCGCAGAGAAGTTCATTTGATAGACGCCATTGCCCATAGAAGTCACCGCCCCCGGCAAATTATTGACGTCATACATGGTATTTTCATTAATCTCCGATTCACCCAGTTTTAATTTAAAACCGACCCCGTTAGCAGAAGTTGTAGTCGCGATAGGATTAAGTACGCCGCCGGCAGTATAGGTCCCGCCGCTAATATCAATCGATTTCAATACCGTGCCTTCCGGGCAAACAATAGTTAATGGATCGCTACTGGTGGCGAAATTACCGGATAAGACTTGACCGGCCGACATGCCGGCAAAACGGGTGGCATCAACATCAGCCAATTGAATTGTACTGCTATAATCGGTTTCAAAACGACAAGAAGAATTAATAACATTACCAATAATAACTAACTCACCCTGCTCTTCATTTGGCGCCGCGGCAAAAGCATTAACACTCATCAGCACGGTTGAAAATACTGCAGCAGCAATAACTGAACGTTTCATATAATATTCCTTTTATTAACAATTCCATTTAACTTTGCGGGGACTGAGAAAAATCTCATGCCGCGAGCATCGCATGGCTAAATATCCGCCACAATAGGATGAATAAGGATCGTTGATAAAAATCAATGCAAATACTTAAAGCGAATGAGCCCTGATGCCATATTCGTAATCTCTTTAGCGTAATAAGCCAAAATACGTAGCAACGAGAATAATAAAATGAGAATTTACCAAGCTTGTTTAATAATAAACTAAAAAAAGGAGAGTTCAGCACATTTTGTGTCGATTTACATAAGATTACGAACCACAATTATAACCTTCCGTGATTTATTTTTATATTTAAGGTTCCGACAATGAAAAAAATGATCCTGCCTCTGCTTACCGCCGCCCTGCTGCTGCCGACGCTCACCGCGCACGCCACCTACCGCGCGGAAAAACGCCAGGATGCCCGTGATATCCGTCAGGATGCGCGCCAGAGTGGACGCGAAGAAAAACACGACTGTGTGAGAAACGATCAACAGAGCAACATGAGCTGTCGCGTAGATAAACGCGACAACCGCCGTGAGGGTCGCCAGAACGCGCGTGATGAGAAATGGTGATTCGCCATACGAGCGCTAATGCCCTGCCACAGGGCATTAGCGGGAAGCGTTTAACGTCTCCAGTGGGAAAGGACGATCCTGCACCACCGTCTTCATCACCAACGTTGAGCGTAAATGCTGCACGCCCGGCATCGCCGATAGTTTGTCATCATAGAGTTTCTGAAAGGCAGGAAGATCCCGTGTGACGACGTGCATCAGGTAGTCCGGATCGCCAAACAAGCGTTGCGCCAGCACAACCTGCGGGATCTCCGCCACCGCCTCCTCAAAAGCGCTGACCGCTTTCTTATCGCCCTCTTTTAACGTGGCGAACACGATAGCCAGAAAATTGAACCCCATTTTTCCCGGATCGAGATTGGCGCGATAGCCGGTGATTACCCCCTCTTGCTCCAGCGCGCGTAGACGTCGGTGGCAAGGAGAAAGACTCAAATTCACCCGCTCCGCCAGTTCGGTTATCGACAGACGCCCATCCGCCTGCAGCTCAGCAAGAATTTTTCGATCTATGCTATCCATTTGGAAGATTTTCTCTTTAATCGCCGGTTTTCAACATAACATTGAAAGCTCATTTCGCTTCTATGTCGATATTCTTTCTCACACGATAACCTAATTTTGCGAGTGTGTGATGTCTAATATCGTTGCGGAGCGTTGCTGATGGAAATGAGCCTGATCGCCAGCTTCTGGATAGTTTCGTTTCTATTGATTATTACCCCTGGCGCCGACTGGGCCTATGCCATTAGCGCTGGTATCAACGGTCGTCGCGTCGTTCCGGCGGTGATGGGACTGATGTCAGGCCATTTACTGGCGACCATTATCGTCGTCGCTGGCGTCGGGGTGTTAATCGCCGGTCATCCGCTAGCGCTATCGGCGATCACGCTGGCGGGCGCGGCCTATTTACTGTGGCTCGGGGTTACGATATTACGCCATCCGGCGGCGCCAGGCGCGGCGCAACAATCGGCTGGCAGCTGGAATGCGTGGGCGATGAAAGGATTATGTATTAGCGGCCTTAATCCAAAAGTCTTTCTGTTGTTCCTCGCCCTGCTACCGCAGTTTACCGATCCGCACGGCAGTTGGCCGCTGGCGCTGCAGATGTCGGCGCTGGGCGCGATGCACCTGATGACCTGTACGCTAATTTATCTGTTGGTCGGCTACGGTTCGCGCGCGGTACTGGCAGCCCGCCCGCAGGCGGCTAAGGGAGTAAGCATGGTTTCTGGGGTGATTATGATTGCCATCGCTATTATCCTGTTCTACCAGCAGTTAAGATAATTCGTAAGCAGCGGCGCTCATAGGGTAACTTCTTTAGCGCCGCATGGCCTTACCAACAAATATAATCGTGGGTCACAGGTAGTTATTAAGTTGCTAAACCACGGAAGCTGGCTCATCTATTTCCCTGAGCTCCTGAAGATGAATTATCTATGTATCATAAGTGGTTACGGCTGAATGGCCAACATCGATAACTTCCTAAAACTGCTGAAAAACTCCGATTTAGTCATCCATTAACTGATTACTCGAGCGGAAAATTCCGACTGCTCGATAAAAAGTAAAATCTCTCTTTGAAACGTCTGCACATTTATTAACGCTATTCTCTCTACGATTTTTGCAGTATGGTTTAATCGCTGTTGTCGTGTTGCAGTGAATGCTAGCAAGTGCCTGACGCTGTTTGCCTACGGTAAAACATTTACGCAATACCAACCTGTTTATTGAGGCAATTATCCTCATGGATAACGGTCACAACGTTATCCAGCCAGGACTCAGTTTATCAGCTGGTAGTCAATGACCTTGCTGTAAGCGCGCATACTCAAGAGGAGAAAGGATGAACAGGACGTGTAAACCCCCAGGAAAAGCGATATACATCAAATGCCTGAGCGCATCGCATCAAAAATTCGCCAGCGCACTTCACCCCGGCGGCGGGGAGACTTCATTATACCCACTGGATTTCGCGCAGCGTTGCCGCGATACAGTCCTTGTAACTTGAGGGATATTAAAAACGATCCGCATCATGCTTACTCATAAAATGCGAAACCTATCTTCGGATCCTGTAATAGGCCAACCAGAGCCTATGGGATAGTAATGTACGCCTGCAATAGAAAGGGAACATAATGAAGAATAATAGCGAAATAAAAAAAAGGAACTTCCTGACTCAGAATGAAATCGAGTCACTACTTAACGCTGCCAATAGTGGACCACATGCTGCTCGTAATTATTGCCTGACATTGCTTTGTTTTATTCATGGGTTTCGTGCCAGTGAAATTTGCCGACTGCGAATTTCAGATATTGATTTACGCTCAAAATGTATTTATATCCACCGTTTAAAAAAAGGGTTCTCAACCACTCATCCGTTGCTTAATAAAGAGATCCAGGCGCTAAAGCGCTGGCTGGATATTCGTGATGAATATCCGCAATCCACCAGCGAGTGGTTATTTTTATCACGCAAAGGTAATCCACTTTCACGCCAACAGTTTTACCAGATTATTTCCGCCTCCGGCGATCAGGCAGGATTACCGCTGGAAATTCATCCGCACATGTTGCGTCACTCCTGCGGCTTTGCGCTGGCCAATATGGGTATCGATACGCGTCTTATCCAGGATTACCTCGGTCACCGTAACATTCGCCATACCGTCTGGTACACGGCCAGCAACGCCGGACGCTTTTACGGGATTTGGGATAAATCCCGTGAGAAGCAGAGAACGTCGCTTTTCCAGTAAGGTAACCTTACGCCACGGATGGCGTTTCGTTATTGGTTCCCCCTACTACTGCCAGCCCCTGCCCGCTATCCCCGGCAAGACTGTTGCAAATTTGCTCTGTTTAGGCTGCGATAAAAAGCAGCTTACCTCATATATAGATTTTTTCTTGCAAAACATTAATAAAAATTAACCATACGTTAAATATGTTTATTGTTCTTAAAAGTTCTTATTTAGAACATGAAAAAAAACGTTTCTATGCACCTGTAATTTATCAGGATATAAGTTCGTTATTTATTGTTAAATTAATCCTTTCAGCACATGTTTTCCGTTCAATAAATAGCTGGCATTAACTTTTTTCCTTGCTATTTTATGCACCTGCCAGCGACCTGGCGTGGCTCTATTGTGGTAAACAATAAAATAGATAAAAATAAGAATTATCGCGTGGCGATAATTTATGCATGTGTAAATGTAATGTGATACCTGTTTTGTCATTAGCCCCTTCAAATAATACGGCCTTTGCATTCAGATTATTTTTTATCCATCCTGGGATCTTTTTCTCAGGATATCCCTTATAAGTAAACGTAAATTCAGGAGCTCAAAATTGTGAACCGACGTCGTTTTCTCACCGCCAAAGAAGTACAGGCAATGATGCAGGCGGCCCAGCACGGCCCAACCGGTGAACGGGATTACTGTCTGATCCTGTTGGCGTTTCGCCACGGGATGCGTATCAGTGAACTACTCGATCTGCACTATCGCGATCTCGATCTCAACGAAGGGCGCATCAATGTACGGCGTTTAAAGAACGGTTTCTCTACCGTGCACCCGCTGCGTTTTGATGAGCGCGAAGCGATAGAGCGCTGGACGCAACAACGGGCCAGTTGGAAGGCCGCAGGCAAAAGCGACGCGCTATTTATCTCGCGCCGCGGCACCCCGCTTTCACGGCAACAGGCCTATCGCATTATCCGCGCCGCCGGGGAAGAAGCGGGAACCGTGACGCATACGCATCCGCATATGCTGCGTCATGCCTGCGGCTATGAACTGGCGGAAAGAGGAGCTGATACCCGTTTGATACAAGATTATCTCGGACATCGTAATATTCGTCATACTGTCCGTTATACCGCCAGTAATGCAGCGCGTTTTGCCGGGATTTGGGAAAGAAACAATCTGTTAGAGGAAAATTTACAAGCGCGGAAGAAATAGGATAACCGATTGATAAAAAGGAAAATTTTTAATATCGAACAAGTCAATTGGGGCCAAACTGTCTATATCATAAAAATGTTTTGTAATCTTTTGCAACTGACAAGTGCATATTTCATCAAAAAAAATTATATCTAATTGATTTACATTGAATTCTCCAACGACCTTTCTTTACTTATCCTCGTCAGACTATCTCGCATTCGCCCGCTTTTCGCTATCGAAGCCAAGTACGCCGTTTTTCCATTCACGGCAAAGTCATAGCTTTTAAATCCATAAAACAAACCATTAGAAGTATATAAATCCAAAATCAAACCAACCTTAACAAAATAAAAGCCATAAATCCTGATGAGTCAAAATGGCCCCAATTGACTCATCAGTAGGGGCAAAAACTGTGCAGAACCGGCAGTCGCACCATTCGGCTGATTTATGGAATGCCTGGAAGGCAAGACGACTGCCATTTTTGGTTCGTAATATCGATTTTGTTTAAAGGAAAACAGCATGAAAATCAAAACACTGGCAATCGTTGTCCTGTCAGCTCTGTCCCTGAGCTCCGCGGCGGCCCTGGCCGATACCACCACGGTAAATGGCGGAACAGTGCATTTTAAAGGAGAAATCGTCAACGCAGCCTGTGCAGTCGATGCCGGTTCTATCGACCAGACCGTTCAGTTAGGCCAGGTTCGTTCGGCAAAACTGGCTACCGCGGGCAGCACCAGCTCCGCTGTAGGTTTCAACATTCAGTTAGACGACTGTGATACCTCTGTCGCCACCAAAGCCTCTGTCGCTTTCTCTGGTACCGCGGTTGACAGCACCAACACCAGCGTTCTGGCTCTGCAGAGCTCCGCTGCTGGCGGCGCGACCAACGTCGGCGTACAGATCCTCGACAAAACCGGCACTCCGCTGGGCCTGGATGGCGCTACCTTCAGCGCGGCCACCACGCTGAACGACGGCACCAACATCATTCCTTTCCAGGCGCGTTACTACGCCACTGGCGCGGCTACTGCCGGTACTGCTAACGCAGACGCCACCTTCAAAGTGCAATACGAGTAATTCAAACATCAGACAGGGAAGCATTCCGGGCCAGGATGGCCCGTTATCCACTACGGGATTGGGGTGATAACGATGCAAGGAGTGAAGACAGGTCTGCTGATGTTTCTGTTTCCGCCGCTGGTGCTGGCCGGCAACCACTGGAATGTCACGGTGGCTGGGGGAAACATGCGTTTTCAAGGCGTCATCATCGCTGAGTCCTGCCGTGTTGAAGCCGGCGACCAGCAGATGACCGTCAATATGGGGCAGATCAGCAGTAATCGCTTTCATTCAGCCGGGGAAGATGCCAACCCGGTGCCATTCGATATTCACCTTCAGGATTGCAGCACCGCAGTCAGCCAGCATGTCGGCGTGTCTTTTCGCGGCGTGGCCGATGGCAAAAATCCGGATGTGCTCTCGGTTGGCGAAGGACCGGGTATCGCCACCGGCGTCGGCATCGCGTTATTTGATAACGAAGATCAATTGATTCCGCTGAATAGCCCGCCGGGCGCCTGGCGGCGGCTGTATACCGGCCCCACCACGCTGCATTTTGTAGCCAAATATCGGGCGACCGGCAATCAGGTCACCGGGGGAGCGGCAAACGCGCAAGTTTGGTTCTCTCTGACCTATCAGTAATTAACCAGCAAATATGCCGGAAACAGGAAACAACGGTGAGTACAAAAGGGGTAAACGTGAAAAAGAGACTGGGGATGACGCGCGGACTACTGGCGGGATTATTGATGATAGTCGCAAGCGGTTATTCCGCCTGGGCTCAGGCCGGCGTTGCGCTAGGCGCCACGCGGGTTATCTATCCGGCCGGGCAAAAACAGGTGCAGTTAGGGGTGACCAATAATGATGACAGCAGCACCTATCTGATTCAGTCGTGGGTGGAAAACGCCGACGGCGGCAAAGATGGCCGCTTCGTGATTACGCCGCCGCTGTTCGCCATGCAGGGCAAAAAAGAGAATACCCTGCGCATCATTGACGCCACCAATAAACAACTGCCGCAGGATCGCGAAAGCCTGTTCTGGATTAACGTGAAAGCCATCCCGTCGATGGATAAATCCAAACTGAGCGACAACACCCTGCAGTTGGCGATTATCAGCCGCATCAAGCTCTATTACCGCCCGGCGAAGCTGGCGCTACCGCCGGATCAGGCGGCGGAAAAACTGAGCTTTAGCCGCAGCGGTTCGTCGTTAACGTTGACTAACCCTACCCCTTATTACCTGACCGTCACCGAACTTAACGCCGGCACCCGGGTGCTGGAAAACGCGCTGGTGCCGCCAATGGGTAAAACCTCCGTCAAGCTGCCGCCGGATGCCGGTAGCAACATTACTTATCGCACGATTAATGATTACGGCGCGCTGACCCCAAAAATGACTGGCGTGCTGCGTTAATACAGGTTTGGCCCGCCGGGCGGGCCAAACCGCGCATAACAATAAGAACTGACAGCCGGGCGAATTGAGACCGGAGGGACTATGTCACATCTCAAATATGGACAGGACCGTTTTGGTTCCCGCAGCGCGAGGCTCCGCCCACGCGCTATTTTGGCCATGGCGAAACTCCCCGTGGCACTCTGTTTTGTCCTGCAGGCGGGCTACGCGCAGGCTGAACTCTATTTTAACCCGCGTTTTTTAGCTGACGACCCTGCGGCGGTGGCCGATCTTTCCGGTTTCGAAAACGGGCAAGAGGTGCCGCCCGGCACCTACCGCGTCGATATTTACCTTAACGACGGCTTTATGACCACTCGCGATGTCACTTTTAACCGCGGCGAAAAAGGCCATGGGTTAAGCCCGTGCCTGACCCGCAGCCAACTGGCGGGCATGGGGGTCAATACCGCGGCGGTGAACGGGATGAGCGCCCTCGCCGCCGACGCCTGCGTGCCGCTGACCGAACTTATCACTGATGCCACGACGCGCTTCGATGTCGGCCAGCAGCGCCTGTACCTCACCGTGCCGCAGGCTTTTATGGGCAACCGCGCGCGCGGCTATATTCCGCCAGAAATGTGGGATGACGGCATCAACGCTGGGCTGCTGAACTACAACTTCACCGGTAACAACGTCCATAACGATACCGGCGGCAGCAGCAACTACGCTTATTTAAACCTGCAAAGCGGCCTCAATCTCGGTGCCTGGCGGCTGCGTGATAACACCACCTGGAGCTACAGCAGCGGCGGCAGCAGTTCCAGCAATGAGAACAAATGGCAACACGTCAACACCTGGCTTGAGCGCGACATCACACCGCTACGCTCGCGCCTGACCCTCGGCGATAGCTACACCAACGGCGATATTTTCGACGGCATAAACTTCCGCGGCGCCCAGCTGGCGAGCGATGACAACATGCTGCCGGATAGCCAGAAGGGCTTTGCGCCGGTGATCCATGGCATAGCCCGCGGCACCGCGCAGGTGTCGATCAAACAAAACGGCTATGAGATTTACCAGAGCACGGTCCCGCCGGGCCCGTTCACCATTAACGATCTCTATGCCGCAGGCAACGGCGGCGATCTGCAGGTGACGATTAAAGAAAACGACGGCACCAGCCAGGTCTTCAGCGTGCCGTGGTCAACGGTGCCGGTACTGCAGCGCGAAGGGCACACCCGGTACGCGCTAACCGCTGGCGAATATCGCAGCGGCAACGATCAGCAAGAAGAGCCGAAGTTCTTTCAGAGTACCGTGTTACACGGTCTGCCTGCGGGCTGGACGCTGTATGGCGGTACGCAGCTCGCCGACCGCTACCGCGCCTTTAATCTCGGCGTGGGGAAAAATATGGGCGATTTCGGCGCCGTGTCGCTGGATGTCACCCAGGCCAATGCCACCCTACCCGACGACAGCGATCATCAGGGGCAGTCAATTCGCTTCCTCTATAACAAGTCGCTGAGCGATGTCGGCACCAATATCCAACTGGTGGGCTATCGCTACTCTACTAAAGGTTATTACAGCTTTGCCGATACTACCTACCGCCGGATGAGCGGTTATGACGTAGAGACCCAGGATGGCGTAATCCAGGTGAAGCCGAAATTCACCGATTACTACAACCTCGCCTACAACAAGCGCGGCAAAGTGCAGCTAAGCGTCACCCAACAGTTGGGGCGTACCGCCACGCTCTATCTGAGCGGCAGCCATCAGACCTACTGGTCGACCGGCAAGGCGGACCAGCAGCTGCAGGCCGGGCTCAACGCGGCGGTGGACGACATCAACTGGACGCTGAGCTACAGCCTGACCAAAAACGCCTGGCAGCAGGGCCGCGACCAGATGCTGGCGGTCAACGTCAATATTCCGTTCAGCCACTGGCTGCGTTCCGACAGCAAATCGGTATGGCGGCACGCCAGCGCCAGCTACAGCATGTCGCACGATCTTGATGGTCGGATGACCAATCTGGCGGGACTTTACGGCACCCTGCTGGAAGACAATAACCTGAGCTATAGCGTGCAGACCGGCTACGCCAGCGGCGGCGAAGGCGATAGCAGCGGCACCGGCTATGCGGCGCTGAACTATCGCGGCGGCTACGGCAACGCCAACATCGGCTACAGCCGCAGCGACGGTTTCAAACAGCTCTACTACGGCGTCAGCGGCGGTGTGCTGGCCCACGCCAACGGCGTGACCCTGAGCCAACCGCTGAATGACACCGTGGTGTTGGTGAAAGCGCCCGGCGCCGGTGATGTCAAAGTGGAAAACCAGACCGGGGTGCGTACCGACTGGCGCGGCTATGCGGTGCTGCCTTACGCCACCGAATACCGCGAAAACCGGGTGGCGCTGGATACCAATACCCTTGCCGATAACGTCGATCTCGATGACGCGGTGGTCAGCGTCGTCCCTACCCACGGCGCTATCGTGCGGGCGGACTTCAAAGCCCACGTCGGGGTCAAGTTACTGATGACGCTGACCCATAACGGCAAACCGGTGCCGTTTGGCGCGATGGTCACCTCGGGCAGCAATCAGAGCGGCAGTATCGTGGCCGATAACGGCCAGGTCTACCTGAGCGGGATGCCGCTCGCCGGCAGCGTGCAGGTGAAATGGGGCGAAGGCGCGGACGCCAGCTGCGTGGCCAGCTACCGCCTGCCGGAAGAGAGTCAGCGGCAGGCGCTGAGCCAGCTATCGGCAGAGTGCCGTTAAGGAACGCATGATGATGAAAAAACCACTTAACCTGTTCGGCGCCATCCTGACGCTGGTCTGCGCCAACGCCTTTGCGGCGGACAGCACCATCACCATCAGCGGCTACGTGCGCGACAACGCCTGCGCGGTGGCCACCGAATCGAAAGAGTTTACCGTCGATCTGATGGACAACGCCGCGAAGCAGTTTAACGCCGTCGGCGCGACCACGCCGCTGGTGCCGTTTCGCATCGTGCTGTCGCCCTGCGGCAGCTCGGTGACGGCGGTCAAAGTCGGCTTTAACGGCACCCCGGATAGCGACAATAACGACCTGTTAAAAATCGACGGCGGCGCCTCCGCGGCGGCGGGCATGGCGGTGCAGATCCTCAACGGCCAGCAGACGATGCTGCCGGTCAACGCGCCCTCTTCGTCGATCGCCTGGACCACCTTAACGCCGGGGCAGACCAACACCCTCGGTTTTTACGCCCGGTTGATGGCAACCCGCGTACCGGTGACCGCCGGTCACGTCTATGCCACCGCCACCTTTACCCTTGAATTCCAGTAACCGGAGGCTGAGATGAAAGCACACTACGCAGGATGGCTTCTGGCAGGCGCGCTGGCGTTAAACATTATCCCGTTGCAGGCCGCCGACATCACCATCACGGTGAACGGCAAAGTGGTGGCCAAGCCGTGTACGGTCTCCACCACCAACGCCAATGTTGACCTCGGCGATCTTTATACCTTCAGCCTGGTGTCGGCAGGTTCCGCTTCAGCGTGGCACAGCACCGCGCTGGATTTAAGCAACTGCCCGGTCGGCACGTCACGCGTCGTCGCCACCTTTAGCGGCACCGCGGACAGCACCGGCTATTACAAGAATCAGGGTACCGCAGGAAATATCCAGCTCGAACTACAGGACGACAGCGGCACCACGCTCAATAACGGGGCGCAAAAGTCGGTTCAGGTCGACGAAAGCTCGCAGTCGGCGCGTTTTCCGCTGCAAGTTCGGGCCCTGTCGGTTAACGGCGGCGCCACCCAGGGAACCATTCAGGCGGTGATTAGCGTCACCTATACCTACGCCTGAGTCAGGAGAGTTTGTTCATGAAAAAAATCATCGCTCTGTTTACCGCCCTGCTGCTGATGGGCTGGTCGATTAACGCCTGGTCCTTCGCCTGTAAAACCGCCACCGGCGCAACTATCCCCATCGGCGGCGGCTCGGCCAACGTATACGTCAATCTGACCCCGGCCGTTAACGTAGGGCAAAACCTGGTGGTCGACCTGTCGACGCAAATTTTCTGCCATAACGACTATCCGCAAACCATTACCGACTATGTGACGCTACAGCGCGGATCCGCCTACGGCGGCGTGCTGTCGAGCTTTTCCGGTACCGTAAAATATAACGGTACCTCTTATCCGTTCCCGACCACCACGGAAACTTCGCGGGTGATCTACGATTCGACTACCGATAAACCCTGGCCGACCGTACTCTATCTGACTCCGGTCAGCACTGCGGGCGGGGTGGCGATTACCGCCGGATCGCTGATTGCCGTACTGATCCTGCATCAAACCAACAACTACAACGGCGACTCCTTCCAGTTCGTGTGGAATATTTACGCCAATAACGACGTCGTTGTGCCGACCGGCGGTTGCGATGTCTCCGCCCGCGATGTGACCGTGACCCTACCCGATTATCCGGGCTCGATGGCGGTGCCGGTCACCGTTCACTGCGCGCAGAACCAGAATCTTGGCTATTACCTTTCCGGCACCACCGCCGATAGCGCCAACTCCATTTTCACCAATACCGCTTCCGCTTCGCCGGCGCAGGGTATTGGCGTCCAGATGACACGCAACGGTACCGTCGTTCCGGCCAACAGCAATGTCTCACTGGGTACAGTTGGCACTTCGCCGGTGAATCTCGGGCTGACCGCCACCTACGCGCGCACCAGCGGCCAGGTAACGGCGGGTAACGTCCAGTCGATTATTGGGGTGACGTTTGTCTACCAGTAAAGCCGATATCCCGCAGGCGACGACAGACTACATCCTGTCGCCCTGCGCCATGGCGGCGGCGGGATTAGCCCGCATGGTCGACGACGGTTGCCGCCAGCCGGTATGGCTACAGCCGCGAGTGCAGAGCATGTTGTCGATATCTGCGCCAGCCGACGTCCGGCAAATCGTGGTTTTTCTGCCCGACGATCCCTGGTGGCTACTGTTCGTCCTGCGCGAAGCCGCCTGGTTACTCAACCAGGCCAAACGACCTTTGCCTATGGTGATCTTAAGCCGCAGCCCGGCGCCGTGGCTGTGGCAAACCTTACTGCACCAGGTTGGCGACCGCCGCCTGCTGGCCGCCGTGCAGGCGGTCTCATCCGATCTACCGTGCCGCCGTCTGGCGGCATTGCTGCAAGGCGGCCTGGTCAGCTACCCCGGCCTGCAACAGCTTTCCGCCATTGAGGCGCTGGCGCGCGGCAAGCCGCCGTCGGGCTTAAGCAAAATCGAACTTAACGCCACCCTCGCCCTGCTGTATGGCCACAGCATCACCAGCCAGGCGCAGATCCGCGGCGTCAGTCAGAAAACGCTCTACAACCAAAGAACCTCAGGACTAAACAAGATGGTGGAGTATCATCCGCATCTGGCGAGCCGATTTCCGGGCAGCCGAAGCAAACGCGTAACAGGTCAGGGCATGACCGCGCTGACCCCCTTCGAACGTGAGTTTATCCATGCTATTCACAGCCGGCAGATCTTTCCGGTCTTTCAGCCGATTGTCGACGAGCGCTTACGCCTGCAGGGCATCGAGATCTTATCCCGCTGGCGCAAAGATGGCGTGGTACTGCCGCCGGGCGAATTTCTCCCGCATATTCACTCCGAATACGCCTGGCTATTACTGACCGCCTTTGTCCTGCAGGAAGCGGTGCAGAATATCAATCGCTATCAGGGCGAGTTCTATTTTTCGGTCAATATCCCTCCCTGCATCGCCTATCACGATAATCTTGCCCGTATGATGGAAACCGCCTGGCAACAGCTACAGAACCCGCAGTGGGCCAACCGGCTGGTGCTGGAATTTGCTGAAACCGTCGATTTACAGCAGCAAGGAAAAGCGGTGGAGAATATGAGTAATATTCAGCAGCAGGGCTTTCGCATCTTTCTCGACGACTGCTTCTCGCACAGCAGCGTGATGTTCCCGGTACGCACGGCGCGTTTTAGCGGCTACAAGCTGGATATGAGCATCGTCAATGATTTTCAGCGCGACCCGCACGCGCTGGTGTTGATTAAAAGCCTGGTCTACTACTGCCAGCTAACGCAGAACCGCTGCATCGCCGAGGGGGTAGATAGTCTGGAGAAATTTAATCAGCTAAAAGCGCTGGGAGTCGATCGTTTCCAGGGGTATCTGTTCTCACCACCGGTCACTCGCGAGCATCTGGGAGAGATCATTTCGCGATTTTTACCGGATCATGCCACCTGCCGGTTGGCCGGATAATCGCAGCACGGCGCCAGCCACAGCTGGCGCCATATTTCAGGCGCGAATGTCGTCGTACTCGCGGGTGTTATCGAATTCGTGTTTGGCAAACGGGCACAGCGGAATGATTTTGCGCTGTTCCTGGCGCATTTTTTCGACCACTTTCGCTACCAGCTGTTTACCCACGCCCTGGCCTTTCAGGCTGGGATCGACATCGGTATGCTCAATAATGCTCAGATGTTCACCGGTTGGAACAAAGACAATTTCCGCCACCTGGTTTCCCTCGGCGTCATTAACGTAGAACTTGTTATGGCCTTCCAGAATTTCCATCATTTCCTCGCTTATTTGTGGCGATACTTCAATGCGCCGCTGGGACAGGTATCGATCACTTTGACCACCGTCGCCACATCCACCTGATCGGGGATGATCCACGGTTTACGTTTCAGATTGAACAGCTTCGCGCTGCCGCGCACGCAGTTACCCGAGTGCTGACAGATATCGGTATTGAAATAGACATCTATCTTCTCGCCGGTATAGGCCCGGTAGCCCGCGTCCAGTAGTTCTTTATCCATGACATTGCCTCAGTATTTTTATTATGTTTACCTAAGAGCCTATCTCATTAGGGCTATTTTGCTTGCCATTTTGAACCTGGGCAGTGCTCAAAATCCTCACGTACTACGTGTACGCTCCGGTTTCTGCGCGCTGTCCGTGTTCAAACTGGCTGCGCCAATTACGCCTACTGGGATAGGCTCTAAGAATAGCTCGCGGCATAGCCGCTGACTATGGAGAAATGAGAAACGCCCTATTTCAATTATTTCGCTAATGATAAAGCGACTTTTTAATACCTACGCGAAATTAAACTATTATCAGAGGATAACCATAACTCGGCTAAGCAAACCATCAGCGCTATAATTTAGGCGGTGTATGAGGGTTTATTTAATCAAAAACGAATAAACTCAATTGTTCAATGGCATGAACATTCAGGTATCTTCCTTTGAAGCAAATTGTAAAACGGGCGCGCCCGGCATTGTTATTACTTCTTTTGGCGGTCTCCGGTTGCTCTTTATCCCCCGCCATACCGGTATTAGGCGCAGCATTCCCCGGCTGGTTCTTCTGCTTTTTAGGCGGCGCATTACTGCTGATCCCTTGTCATATCCTGATTGCCCGTAAAGGTTGGCAGGCGCGCTTTTCCCCGCTGGTATTAAGTTACCTGGCGTTAATGTTTCTATTTGCCACTATTCTGTGGTTTCTTCTTTTCGCACATTAAATACCTATGACTCAATCCAGCCCAAGCGTTTTACGGAAAAAATGGCCCTTGTTGGCTCTCGTCCTCGCCGCCATTGTGGCGCTGATCGTGGTTATCTGGCAGTTACAGACTTCGCCGGAAACCAACGACGCCTACGTCTACGCCGACACCATCGACGTGGTGCCGGAAGTCAGCGGGCGAATCGTTGAAATGCCGATCCGCGATAACCAGCGGGTGAAGAAAGGCGATCTGCTGTTCCGCATCGATCCGCGCCCCTATCAGGCGATGCTGGACGATGCTAAATCACGGCTGGCGGCGCTTGATGCGCAGATTATGCTGACCCAACGCACCATCAAAGCCCAGCAGTATAACGCCCAATCAGTGAGCGCCGCGGTAGAGCGGGCAAAGGCGCTGGTGAAACAGACCACCTCGACCCGTATCCGCCTGGAACCGCTGGTGCCGCAGGGATTCGCCGCGCAGGAAGATCTCGATCAGGCGCGTACCGCGGAAAAAGCCGCCCGCGCCGAACTGGAAGCTACGCTGCTGCAGGCTAAACAGGCTGATGCCGCGGTCACCGGCGTCGATGCGATGGTCGCGCAGCGCGCCGGGATCGTCGCGCAAATCGCCCTTGCGGAACTGCACCTGGAGTTCACCGAAGTTCGCGCGCCGTTTAACGGCGTGGTTATCGCCCTGAAAACCACCGTCGGACAATATGCATCCGCCCTGAAACCGGTCTTCACGCTGCTGGATAACGACCACTGGTATGTGATTGCGAACTTCCGCGAAACGGATCTGCAAAACGTTCGGCCTGGCGTGCCGGCAACCGTGACGGTGATGACCAACCACAGCCGCCCCTTTGACGGCGTCGTCGATTCCGTTGGTTCAGGCGTACTGCCGGAGGGCGGTAGCGTCATTGGCGGGCTGCCGGTGATTCAGAAGAGCATTAACTGGGTACATGTGTCGCAGCGCTTCCCGGTTAAAATCGCGGTGAAAAATCCCGACCCGGAACTGTTCCGCATGGGCGCCTCCGCCAGCGCCGTGCTGCAGGCGAAATAAGGGTCCGGCATGCATAATTTCTGGTTGTTTCTGCAACGGGAGCTCGCCGACGCGCCGGGGCGGGCCAACTATACCCTGCGCCTGACGCTGAGCTGCGCAGTGCTGATCACCCTGTTTATGACCCTGCAGATCCCGTTTCTCGCCGTGGCGCTGATCGTGGTGTTTTACGTCAGCCAGCCGAACATTCTGATGATTAAGCTGGGCAGCGTCCTGTTTTTTGTCACCATCAGCGTGGCGCTGGGGCTGGTGCTGCTGATCATCAAGTGGACCTATGATTTCCCGCTGATTCGCCTGGTCGCTTCGGTATGCCTGTTCTTTGGCGCGATGTATCTGATGCGCGTGCTGGGCAAACTCGGGCTGGCGTTTTTCGTGGTGGCGCTGGCGGTGATTTATGCCCAGACCTTCCCGTCGATGACCAGCCAAAGTGAAGTTCTGGTGCGCCTGCTGCTGTGGCTTTGGGTGGCGATCAATACCGCAACGCTGGTCACGCTCCTGGTCAACGCCTGCTTTCGCCAGGCCTTCCCCGGCTACCAATTCCGCGCCCAACTGGTGGTGATGCAGCGGCAGGTCGCCGACGTGCTGACGCAGAACGCCGCGCCGCCGACCTTCAAAGAGATCGCCGGGCGTTTTAATCAGTTGCAAGGATTGTTTAAGCAGGCCCGTTTTGCGGCGCCGGAAATTGCCGCCGATCCGTCGCGCTGGCAGGCGCTGATGGCGACCACCCTGCGCTGCTATCACCTCGCGGCGCTGCTGCAACCGGGCGACGATCACGCCGCGGCGCGCCAGCAGATCGCCGCCGCGCTACAGGCGCTGGCGCCGTCGATGAACGAGGGTACGCCGTTTTCATTCTCCGCGCCGGCCATTGATGATCGCGGCGCCAATACGCTGATTTTACAAAAGATGGCTGATGTGCTGGCGAAGCTGGCGCGCGGTGAAACTATCGACCTGCCGCAGGGTGAAGCCGAGAAGTCGCCGCTGCTGCTGCCGGATGCCTGGCGCAATCCCGCTTATCTGCATTTCGCCCTGAAAACCCTGCTGGCGACGCTGCTGTGCTACGTCTTCTATACCGCCGCGGACTGGCAAGGGATCCACACCATTATGCTGAGCTGCGTGATTGTCGCCCAGCCGGGGCTGGGGGCGACGATGCAAAAAACCTGGTTGCGTATCGGCGGCGCGCTGCTCGCCACGCTGCTGGCGTTGCTGTTGATCGTCTTTGTACAGCCATGGACCGAGTCCATCGTCGGCCTGCTGGCGATGGTTCTGCCGGTAATGGCGCTCTCGGCATGGATTGCCGCCGGGTCAGAGCGTATTGCCTACGCCGGGATCCAAATCGGCTTTACCTTCTCGCTGGCCTTCCTCAGCTGGTTTGGCCCACTGACCAACCTGACTGAACTGCGCGACCGGGTCATCGGTATTTTGCTCGGCGTACTGGTCTCATCGATCGTCCATCTTTACCTGTGGCCGGATAGCGAAGCGCCACAGCTGAAATCGCGGCTGGCGCAACTCTATCGCCAGATAGCCGACTTCCTGCGCACGAAAGATGATAAGCCGCAGATGGTACCGCTGTTCCAGGCGCTGACCACCAGCGAAACGCTGATGCATCGGGTCGCCGCCGAGCCGCTGGGCACATTCGCGCATCCGTGGCCGCAGGCGAAATCCTGGCCGAGCAAAGCCACCTGGCAGCAGGCGCAGGAGATAGTACGCCTGAGCGAGGGCTACCGGCTTTATGCCGCACCGGGAGACCCCTTCTTAAGCCGCTGCGCCGAACAGTTACAGGCGTATGCCGATGATATTGAACGTCAGCAGCCGACGACACCCGTCGCGCCGCTGGTTGTCGATCCGGCTAATCCGTTCGGCGAACCGCTGGCGGCTTTACTGGCCACCCTGCCGGACTGGTCAGACAAACCTTCTGAATTTACGCGACAGGCAGAACCGTCATGATAAAAATGGATGCCGCAGCACGTTTTCTGCGCTACTCACCGCTGGCCTTCGTCATCAGCCTGTTGACAGGATGCGCGCTGATTCAGGACGATCCTGGCGAAGTGCCGATCGTTAATCCGCAACAGGCGCAGCTGGCGCAGGTGATCCACCTGGCGAATAGCGGCTGGCCGGCGGCCCGCTGGTGGGAAGGGTATCACGATCCCCAGCTCAACATGCTGGTAAACCGCGCGCTGCAAAATTCGCCGACCATGCAGGCGGCGCGGCTACGCATCTCACAGTCACAATCCACCGTCGAGCTGGCGCAGTCGGCAATGGGCGTGCAGGCGACCGCCGTGGCGGCGCAGAACCGGATGCGTATAACCGATAAATCCTTTAGCTGGCCCTACTCCTATTCTCTGCCGGTGGATAAAAACGGCCCGTGGTACACGCTCAATACCGTGGGCGTCGGCGCAACGCTGAATATCGATTTATGGGGCGCCGACCGGGCCCGCGTCGCGGCGGCTATTGGCGAAAAGAACGCTCGCCAGGCGGAAACCGCCGGTATCGAACTGGACCTCGCCAGCAGCGTGGCGCAGCTGTACTTCGCCATGCAGGCCACCTTCCAGAAGATCGTTCTGCTGCAGCAGCTAGAAGAAATAGCGCGTCTGTCGGTACAGGCGCATGAACACCGCACCCAGCGCGGCGTGGAGGATAGCGTCGATATCGCCAATGCGCAGGCGGAACTGCTGGGCGCGCAGCAGCAGGTGATTACCGCCCGCGGCACGCTAACCCAGTACCGTGAAACGTTGCGGGCGCTGATTGGCGCCGACGCGCAGAGTATGCCGGAGATCCACCCGGTCGCCCTGCCGGCGTTGCAGGAAACGCTGCCGGATTCACTCTCCTTCGAATTGCTGGCGCGTCGCCCGGATCTGCAGGCCCTGCGCGGTTATGTGACCGCTTCTATGAGCCAGGTAGATGCGGCGAAAGCGGCCTTTTATCCGCATTTTGATATTAAAGCCTTTTGGGGATATAACGCGCTGAGCGTCGGCGATCTGTTTAAGTCGTCCTTCCAGCAGATTAACCTGCTGCCGGGGCTGTATTTGCCGATATTCGATGGCGGCCGCCTGAACGCCAATCTCAAGTCGGTACGTACGGCGAGCAATATCCTGATTAAGCAGTACAACCAGGCGGTGCTGGATGCGGTACGGGACGTGGCGATAAGCTCCAGTCAGCTTAACGATCTCAACCAGCAGGTGGCGCTGCAGGAGTTGAAGGTGACGGCAGCGATGGCTACCACCCGCAGCGCCAGCGCCCATCACCAGCGCGGCCTGTTAAGCCGCTATGCCGCACAAGAAGCGCGGCGACCGGCCATCGCCCAGCAGCTGTTATTGCTGGATATTCAGGCCCAGCGCCTTAGCACCGATATCACGCTGATTAAGGCCCTCGGCGGCGATTACCGCGGCCCGGCGGTGGGTTCCGCAAAACCGTAACCCTGCTAAGCGTAGCGCGAGCAGGGAAATCCCCGGATAGCGGCTCACGCCTTATCCGGGCTACCGTTCTGATGAAGCCCCGGCAGTGGGTTGCGCAGAACC
>NZ_JBEAHX010000037.1:0-92930 GCF_040062145.1 Klebsiella sp. JN_Kp121 | reverse complement strand
TCCATGTCACTTTGAGTGCCCACACAGATTGTCTGATAAATTGTTAAAGAGCAGTGCAACGCGGCTTTCGCTCACCGTTGCGAGGTCCCGTATAATACGTTTTCCTCATTCAGAGTCAAGCGCTTATTTCACTTTTCTCTGTCGGTTTTCAGCGTCACATTTCGCTGCTGAAACCCTGCTGACCCGGCGGCTTGTTTGCCGTTGTTCCGTGTCAGTGGAGGCGCATTATAGGGAGTAATTCTGAAGTGACAAGCATAAATTCAAAAAAACAATTCAAGCGCTCACTTTTCAACCAAATTAACGTTTGAACTTTAATTCTTGCCTGGTTTTTAAACAAAAACGAGCCCAAAGGGCCCGTTTTTGTCGTTTTGTGACTTACTGCACTGCTACGATGCGGTCGTCTTTTACCACCAGCTCGACGGTTTTCCCCGGAACCAGCTCGCCAGACAGGATTTGCTGCGCTAACGGGTTCTCTATCTGTTGCTGGATGGCACGTTTCAATGGACGCGCGCCGTATACCGGGTCGTAGCCATTTTCGCTCAGCAGCTTCAACGCCTCATCGGACATATGCACTTCATAGCCGCGCTCTTCCAGACGTTTATACAAACGCTGCAGTTGGATCTGCGCAATAGAAGCAATATGTTTTTCACCCAACGGATGGAAGACCACCACTTCATCGATACGGTTGATAAACTCCGGACGGAAGCGCTGGCTAACCACGCCAAGCACCAGATCCTTCATATGACCGTAGTCCAGCTCGCCGAAACGTTCCTGGATCAGATCGGAACCGAGGTTTGAGGTCATGATGACAACCGTATTACGGAAGTCGACCGTTCTCCCCTGCCCGTCGGTCAGGCGACCATCGTCAAGCACCTGCAGCAGAATGTTAAATACATCCGGATGCGCTTTTTCCACTTCATCCAACAGGATGACGGAATAAGGACGACGACGGACCGCTTCGGTCAGATAGCCGCCCTCTTCATAACCCACGTATCCCGGAGGCGCACCGACCAGACGCGAGACGGAGTGTTTCTCCATAAATTCGGACATATCGATACGCACCATCGCGTCGTCGCTGTCGAACATGAAGTTAGCCAGCGTTTTGCAAAGCTCGGTTTTACCCACCCCGGTCGGGCCGAGGAACAGGAACGAACCAATAGGCCGGTTCGGGTCAGACAGCCCGGCGCGGCTACGGCGAATGGCGTTGGATACCGCTTCAACCGCTTCATCCTGGCCAATAACGCGGTGATGCAGATCCTGTTCCATACGCAACAGTTTTTCGCGCTCGCTTTCCATCATGCGCGCCACCGGAATACCGGTCCAGCGCGCCAGCACTTCGGCAATCTCGGCATCGGTTACTTTGTTACGTAACAGGCGCATCGTTTTGCCTTCAGACTGGGTGGCTGCCGCCAGCTGTTTTTCCAGCTCCGGAATTTTACCGTATTGCAGTTCGGACATCCGCGCGAGGTCGCCAAGACGTCGTGCTTGTTCGATAGCAATTTTGGCTTGTTCCAGCTCAGCTTTAATAGTCTGCGTACCGGAGAGCGATGCTTTTTCCGCTTTCCACTCTTCTTCCAGCACCGAATACTGGCTTTCTTTGTCCGCCAGCTCTTCATTAAGCATATCGAGACGCTTCAGGCTCGCTTCATCCGCCTCTTTCTTCAGCGCCTGCTGTTCCAACTTCAACTGGATGATACGGCGATCGAGACGGTCCAGCTCTTCCGGCTTCGAGTCGATCTGCATACGGATGCTGGATGCTGCTTCATCGATAAGGTCGATGGCTTTATCCGGCAACTGACGGTCGGCAATATAGCGATGCGACAGGGTCGCCGCTGCCACGATGGCCGGGTCAGTGATCTGCACGTGGTGGTGCAGTTCATAACGTTCTTTCAGACCGCGCAGTATGGCGATGGTATCTTCTACCGTCGGCTCGGCAACGAACACTTTCTGGAAACGACGTTCCAGCGCGGCGTCTTTTTCAATGTACTGGCGGTATTCGTCAAGGGTGGTGGCGCCGACGCAGTGCAGTTCACCGCGCGCCAGGGCCGGTTTCAGCATGTTGCCGGCATCCATCGCGCCGTCGGCTTTACCCGCGCCGACCATGGTGTGCAGCTCATCGATAAACAGGATAACGTTGCCTTCCTGTTTCGCCAGATCGTTCAGCACGCCTTTCAGACGCTCTTCGAATTCACCGCGATATTTCGCCCCGGCCACCAGCGCGCCCATATCCAGCGCCAATACCCGACGGCCTTTCAGCCCTTCTGGTACTTCGCCGTTGACGATACGCTGCGCCAGTCCTTCGACGATTGCCGTTTTACCCACCCCGGGTTCACCAATCAGCACCGGGTTGTTTTTAGTACGGCGCTGAAGTACCTGGATGGTACGACGGATCTCTTCATCACGGCCGATCACCGGGTCCAGTTTGCCTTGTTCGGCACGCTCGGTCAGATCGACGGTAAATTTTTTCAATGCCTGACGTTGGTCTTCGGCACCCTGATCGTTCACGCTTTCACCTCCGCGCATTTGTTCAATCGCCTGAGTCACATTGGCGGTTGTTGCTCCGGCAGATTTCAGCAGGTCGGTCAGCGTACCGCGTGATTCAAGCGCCGCCAGAACGAACAGTTCTGACGAAATAAAGTTATCCTTTCTCTTTTGCGCCAGCTTGTCGCAAAGATTGAGAATACGCACCAGATCCTGAGACGGCTGGACGTCGCCGCCGGTACCTTCTACCTGCGGTAAACGGCTCAGCGCCTGTTCGATTTGGCTGCGTAACGCCACGGCGTTAACACCCGCCGAGGTTAGTAAAGGATGCACCGATCCCCCTTCCTGATTCAGCAAGGCGCTCATTAGATGAAGTGGTTCGATGAATTGGTTGTCGTGCCCGAGTGCTAGCGACTGGGCATCGGCAAGAGCAAGCTGGAATTTATTAGTAAGACGATCCAGACGCATAACTCCTCCCATAAACAGGTCAAATTTGCTACTGGAGATTAAATGAGGTCATCCCTCAATTATTCAAGGTTAAAGACCTGAACTATGTGAAAAATAAGTTTGCCTTCTGGATCGTCTTGATTCTCTAGGTTATATCAGCCAAATGAAACTTGCCATACGACCTGTGGTCTTGTCGCGACGATAAGAGAAAAAATCATCTTTTTCACTTAGAGTGCAACGATCGCCGCCGAAAATCTGCTCCACGCCGACGTTAGCCAGGCGCTGACGAGCCAATTGATAAATATTAGCAAAATATTTTTCACCGGCAGAACGGAAGGCGCTCTCCGCCTGGGCATCTTTGGCGATGAAAGCCTCTCGCACTTCCGCACCGACTTCAAACGCCTCAGGGCCAATTGCCGGACCAAGCCAGGCCAGAATATTTTCCGGTTTATCATTAAAGCAGGCGACCGTTTCTTCCAGTACGCCTTCACATAAGCCGCGCCATCCGGCGTGCGCTGCCGCCACCTCGGTTCCGGCGCGGTTACAGAACAGCACCGGCAGGCAGTCCGCGGTCATCACCGCACAAACGGTACCCGGCGTATTACAGTATGACGCATCGGCGCGTTTTGACACGTACGGCCCGCCATCCAATTTTAGTACCGTCGTGCCATGCACCTGCTCCAGCCACACCGGATAAGAGGGTAATCCGCCAGCGGCAAACATCCGCCGGCGGTTTTCTTCGACATGCAGGAGATCGTCGCCGCAATGGGCGCCAAGGTTCAACGAGTCATACGGAGGCAGGCTCACGCCGCCCACACGGGTAGAACTACAGGCCGCCACGCCTTTCGGCATAGGCCACTGCGGAACAATCAGCTTTGTCATAACCAGTCAATATCGTCCTTATGGGCTTCAAAATCGGCGCGCATGGCGTCGATCAGTTCCACCATATCCTGCGGGATCGGCGCGTGCCATTCCATCTCAATACCGGTAATTGGGTGATACAGACGCAGCATGGTCGCGTGTAATGCCTGGCGATCGAATTTGCGCAGCGCGCTGATGAACTCGTCCGATGCCCCTTTCGGCGGACGCGGGCGGCCGCCATAAACCTGATCGCCCACCAGCGGATGGGTAATATGCGCCATATGGACGCGGATTTGGTGGGTACGGCCGGTTTCCAGGCGCAGGCGCAAACGGGTGTGGATACGGAAATGTTCCATAATGCGGTAATGGGTCACCGCCGGTTTCCCCATCGGGTGAACCGCCATATGCGTGCGCTTGGTCGGGTGACGGCTGATTGGTTCTTCAACCGTACCGCCAGCGGTCATGTGGCCGATAGCCACCGCCTCATACTCGCGGGTAATTTCGCGCAGCTGCAGTGACTCGACCAGACGCGTTTGCGCCGGAATAGTCTTCGCCACGACCATCAGGCCGGTGGTATCTTTATCCAGACGGTGAACAATACCCGCGCGAGGGACATCGGCAATGGGCGGATAGTAATGCAGCAGCGCATTCAGCACAGTACCGTCAGGGTTGCCCGCACCAGGGTGCACAACCAAATCACGTGGTTTGTTGATGACCAGGATGTCGTCATCTTCATAGACGATATTGAGCGGAATATCCTGCGGTTCAAAACGCACGTCTTCCTCGATCTCAACATCGATAGAGACGGCTTCGCCGCCAAAAACTTTTTCTTTCGGCTTGTCGATGACGTTGCCGTTTACCAGCACGCGCTGGTCAAGGATCCATTCTTTTATCCGCGAACGTGAATAATCCGGGAACAATTCGGCCAAAGCCTGATCTAAGCGTTGACCGAGTTGGTTCTCGGACACCGTTGCGGTGAGTTGTACTCGTTGTGCCATATACAGCTTCTTCGTTTAACGTTGGGTTTTACGGCTTTGCCGTTTAATATAGTGTGCTATTGTAGCTGGTCTTAATCGGGAGCAGGAACAGAGATTCTCCCGCATAAACATTTTGAGGAAGTCAAAACGTCATGACGCGCATGAAATACCTGGTGGCAGCAGCCACACTGAGCCTGGCTTTGGTGGGTTGCTCTGGCTCAAAGGAGGAGGTGCCTGATAATCCGCCGAATGAAATTTACGCGACCGCCCAGCAAAAGTTGCAGGACGGTAACTGGAAACAGGCAATAACGCAACTGGAAGCGTTGGATAATCGCTATCCATTTGGTCCTTACTCCCAACAGGTACAGTTGGACCTGATTTATGCGTATTACAAAAATGCCGATTTGCCGCTGGCCCAGGCCGCAATCGATCGTTTCGCTCGTCTGAATCCTACGCATCCAAACATTGACTATGTCATCTATATGCGCGGCCTGACTAACATGGCCCTTGATGACAGCGCTCTACAGGGCTTCTTCGGCGTCGATCGTTCCGACCGCGACCCGCAGCACGCTCGCGACGCATTCAATGATTTCTCGAAGCTGGTTCGCGGTTATCCGAACAGCCAGTACGCTACAGACGCCTACAAACGTCTGGTGTTCCTGAAAGACCGTCTGGCGAAGTATGAGCTGTCGGTGGTGGATTATTACACCGACCGCGGCGCCTGGGTTGCCGTCGTGAACCGCGTTGACGGTATGCTGCGTAACTACCCGGATACGCAGGCCACTCGCGATGCGCTGCCGAAGATGGAAAACGCCTATCGTCAGATGCAAATGAACGCGCAGGCTGACAAAGTCGCCAAAATCATCGCCGCCAACGGCAAAAACACCTGAGGGTGATAACAGAAAGCAAAACGGCAGCCCCTGGGCTGCCGTTTTTTTATTCAATGAACACCAGCGCTGAAGCGGTTTAGCGCCGAGTTAACTCATCAAATATGGCCCCCTTTCTTCATTTCGACAAGTAAAATCTCATCCGTTCCTGTCCTGTCTCACAAAATGAATTCGTTGACAAAAAGTGACATTTAAATGTGATTTAGATCACACATTTTGACATTAGGCGAGGTATGCTGGGTTCACCAAGACGGGAAAGACAAGAGGTAAAATTTATGACAATGAACATTACCAGTAAACAAATGGAAATTACTCCGGCAATCCGCCAGCATGTCGCAGACCGTCTCGCCAAACTGGATAAGTGGCAAACTCATTTAATCAACCCGCACATCATTCTCTCTAAGGAGCCGCAGGGTTTTATTGCTGACGCAACCATCAATACGCCGAACGGCCATCTGGTTGCCAGCGCGCGTCATGAAGACATGTACGCCGCCATTAACGAATTGATCAACAAGCTGGAACGGCAGCTGAATAAAGTGCAACACAAAGGGGAAGCCCGCCGCGCCGCCACATCGGTGAAAGAGGCAGGCTTTGTGGAAGAAGAAGAGTAATCCTTAACTTAAGTTGTGTCATGCCACGCGCCTTCGGGCGCGTTTTTCGTTTTTTAATTGACAGGATGAAAACAGTACAGGTACTGTAATCCACACTAACCTAAGGAATTCATCGTGAAACGACTCCCGTTCTTCTTCGCATTCTTTTTTACCTTCCCCTGACTGGGAGGCGGTTCGTCGTATAAGAAAGAATGCGAAGACGAATAACAAGGCCTCCCACGCGGGAGGCCTTTTTTATTGATAACAAGAAAGGCAACACAATTATGACCGAGGAAAACCCATTACTGGCCCTGCGCGACAAAATAAGCGCCCTGGATGAAAAACTGCTCGCGCTGCTGGCCGAACGCCGCGGCCTGGCGGTAGAAGTCGGGAAAGCGAAGCTGGAATCGCACCGTCCAGTACGCGATATCGACCGCGAACGCGACCTGCTGGAGCGTTTAATGACGCTTGGCAAAAAGCATCATCTGGACGCCCACTACATTACCCGCCTGTTCCAGCTGATTATTGAAGACTCCGTTCTTACCCAGCAGGCGCTACTGCAGCAGCATCTTAATAAGATTAACCCCCGCTCCGCGCGTATCGCCTTCCTTGGGCCTAAAGGCTCGTATTCACATCTTGCCGCGCGCCAGTACGCCGCGCGTCATTTTGAGCAATTTATCGAAAGCGGCTGCGCGAAATTCGCCGATATCTTTGAGCAGGTCGAAACCGGTCAGGCCGATTACGCCGTCGTGCCGATCGAAAACACCAGCTCCGGTGGGATCAACGATGTGTACGATCTGCTGCAGCATACAAGTCTGTCGATCGTCGGCGAACTGACGCTACCAATCGATCACTGTGTGCTCGTTTCATCCTCAACGGACGCTGATAAGATCGAGACCGTTTATAGCCATCCGCAGCCGTTCCAGCAATGCAGCCAGTATTTAAGCCGCTATCCGCACTGGAAAATCGAGTACACCGAGAGCACCTCAGCGGCGATGGAAAAAGTCGCGCAGGCAAAATCTCCCACCGTTGCCGCGCTGGGTAGCGAAGCCGGCGGCGCGCTGTACGGGCTGCAGGTGCTGGAGCACTGCCAGGCTAACCAGACGCAAAACATCACTCGTTTCCTGGTACTGGCGCGTAAAGCGGTGAACGTATCCGATCAGGTGCCGGCGAAAACGACGTTGTTAATCGCCACCGGCCAACAGGCTGGCGCGCTGGTTGAAGCGCTTCTGGTGCTGCGTAACCACAACCTGATCATGAGCAAGCTGGAATCGCGCCCCATCCACGGTAACCCGTGGGAAGAGATGTTCTATCTGGATATTCAGGCCAACCTGGAATCCCTTCCCTTACGCAAGGCTTTAAAAGAGCTGGCCGAAATTACCCGTTCGATGAAAGTACTGGGCTGTTACCCGAGCGAAAACGTCGTGCCGGTCGACCCGGCTTAACGTTCAATAAATTGCCGTTTCTTCATCCCTGCCACCGCAACCGGCAGGGTGAAGATGGCGCCGGAAAGCGGATATTGCGCCACTTCGTCGGCGTCCATATTTTCCCGGGTGGTAGTGATATAGAGCGTTTTCATGTCCGCGCCGCCGAAACACACCATCGTGGGGCAACGCACCGGCACGCGATACTCTTCCAGTTGTTCTCCGTTCGGCGAAAAGCGGGCAATCCGCCAGCCGTCAAACATCGCGCTCCAGTAACAGCCTTCTTCATCAACCGCCGCACCGTCAGGGATCCCCTCTCCCGGATGGAAACGACGAAACACTTCCCGTATGCCCGGCTCGCCCTGCTCATCCAGCGGCGTGCGGTAAATCACCGCGTTCGGCGTATCGGAGGTATACATCCAGCGCTTATCGTCGCTAAACGCCAGACCATTAGCACCATGAATATCGCACTGCACCACCTTTGGCGTCAGGTCGTTATCAATACGCACCAGCAGCGCGCCATTGTAATCCCCCGGCCCCCAGAAGGTCCCTGCGTAAAAACGGCCATCCCGATCGGTACCGCCGTCGTTAAAACGCGCGAGATCCGGGTTACTTGGGTTATCACAGATTTTGCGTTGCAGCAGACCACGGGCATCACAAAGCCAGATACCGCTACGTAAGGCGACGATAAAACCTCCCTTCTCGCGCAGAGCAAAGCAGCCCACTTCTTCGGGAAATTGCAGGACCTGGTGTTCTTTATTGCGTGTATCGTAGCGGTGAATTTCGCACTCCAGAATATCCGCCCAGTACAGTGCCTGCTCGGCATCGCTCCAGGTTGGGCATTCCGGCAGATGCCCGACGTAATCAAACAGCGGTTGCGGTTGTGCCATCTTTTCATCCCTATAAAAAAAGCCAGCGGGTTACCCCTCTGGCTTTATTGTATACACGTTTAGCGGGTTTACTGTCGATTATCATTCGCCTGGCGCAGCAGCGTGCGGCTTTCGCTCTGGAAGCGCTGGGCGTAATCGCCAAACCAGTGTTCGACTTTACGGAAGCTGTCGATAAACGCCTGCTTATCGCCCTGCTCCAGCAGACCAATCGCTTCGCCGAACCGCTGGTAGTAGCGCTTAATTAACGCCAGATTATTTTCTGACGACATAATGATGTCGGCATACAGCTGCGGATCCTGGGCAAACAGACGCCCCACCATCGCCAGCTCCAGTCGATAAATCGGCGAAGAGAGCGCCAATAGTTGCTCAAGACGAACGTTCTCTTCAGCCAGATGCAGGCCATAGGCGAAAGTGGCAAAGTGACGCAACGCCTGAATAAACGCCATGTTCTGATCGTGCTCAACAGCGCTGATGCGGTGCAGCCGCGCGCCCCAGACCTGAATCTGTTCAAGGAACCACTGGTACGCTTCCGGCTGACGCCCGTCGCAGTAAACCACCACCTGTTTCGCCAGGCTGCCGCTATCCGGACCAAACATCGGGTGCAATCCCAATACCGGGCCGTTATGCGCCGCCAGCATCGCCTGCAGCGGCTCGGCTTTGATGGAAGCCAGATCGACCAGAATGCAATCCGCCGGCAGCGGCGGCAGACGCGAAATCGTCTCTGCTGTGGTATGGATCGGAACGCTGACGATAAGCATCCCGGCATCGGCGACAATCTCTGTTGCCCGCGGCCAGTCTTCTTTTTCCAGAATCCGCACCTGATAGCCTGACAGCGTCAGCATCTTCTCGAAAAGACGCCCCATCTGCCCACCGCCGCCAACAATAACCACCGGGCGCAGGTTCGGATGCAGCGTTTTGAAGCCTTTGTCGTTTTCACTTGAATACGATTCGCGCATCACCCGACGCAGGACATCCTCGATAAGATCCGGCGGCACACCGAGCGCCGCCGCCTCTTCCCGGCGGGAAGCCAGCATCGCGGCTTCGCGTTCCGGTACATAAATCGGCAGGCCATATTTACTCTTAACCTCGCCAACTTCCGCCACCAGCTCCAGGCGCTTTGCCAGCAAATCAAGCAGCGCCTTATCAACTTCATCAATTTGATCGCGCAATGCGGTCAGTTCAGCAACCATACAATCCTCTTAACCCAGACGTGCCGCCAGATGTCCGCGCAAATCGCTATCGAGCTCGCGCAGCAGTGCATCGGTAGTTTCCCAGCTGATGCAGGCATCGGTGACGGATACGCCGTACTTCATATCGCAACGGGGCTGCTCAGAAGACTGATTGCCTTCGTGGATATTGCTCTCAATCATCAGGCCAATAATGGAACGGTTGCCATCTTTGATCTGCGCGACGACGGATTCCGCAACCGCCGGCTGACGACGGTAGTCTTTATTGGAATTACCATGACTGCAATCTATCATCAGCGACGGTTTCAGTCCCGCCTGCGCCATCTCTTTTTCGCACTTCTCAACGTCTTCCGGGCCGTAGTTTGGCGCTTTACCGCCGCGCAGAATGACGTGACCATCCGGATTCCCCTGGGTCTGCAGCAGGCAAACCTGGCCGGCCTGGTTGATGCCAACGAAGCGGTGCGGCATCGCGGCGGCGCGCATGGCGTTGATCGCCGTCGCCAGGCTGCCATCGGTACCGTTTTTAAAACCAACCGGCATCGACAGACCGGATGCCATTTCACGGTGAGTCTGCGATTCAGTGGTACGCGCGCCGATGGCGGACCAGCTGAACAGATCGCCAAGGTACTGTGGGCTATTTGGATCGAGCGCTTCTGTCGCCAGCGGCAGGCCCATATTGACTAAATCAACCAGCAGGCGACGCGCTATCTTGAGACCGCCTTCCACATCAAACGAGCCATCCATGTGCGGATCGTTAATCAGCCCTTTCCAGCCAACAGTGGTACGTGGCTTTTCAAAATAGACGCGCATCACCAGGTAGAGGCTATCGCTGACCTCTGCGGCAAGGGCTTTAAATCGACGAGCATATTCGATAGCAGCTTCCGGATCGTGGATTGAGCAAGGACCACAGACCACCAACAGACGCGGATCGCGGCCGGCAATAATGTTGGAAATAGTCTGACGGGAGTGCGCGATCTGCGCTTCCTGCTCCACGGTTAACGGGAATTCGGCTTTCAGTTGATCCGGGGTAATCAGAACTTGTTCATCGGTAATATGTACGTTATTCAGCGCGTCTTTTTGCATGATGGCGATCCTGTATAGCTCGTTTGCGATAGTCGTTGCCTCAGCGGGCATGACGTAACCATACCATATAAAGTAAAGATATCAATCCATATTACGTAAACATTACTTTACAACAGCAAAATAATTGGCACCGGATTGCCAGGAAAGTGTTCATATAAATGTACACATGGCGAAGACTCTTTTTTGCCGCCGCGTTTTACTCATTCCTTTACTAAAATTCCTGGTAAGGATTATCTCAAAGCGGCCGGGGCAGCTAATGACGCTTTTTGCCAATAATGCTATTCTCCGCTCAGGCAACTGCGAACTGCGTTTCCCGTGCAATAACGATTTGACGGACCCGTTAATGAAAGAGTTTTACCGTCTATTTTTGCTTTTCTTTTTGCTCATCGCGGGAGTTCCCGCTTTTGCCGCTGAGACATCTGAGAACGTCCGCGCCATAGTTTCGGGGATTGTGACTTATACGCGCTGGCCAAATTTATCCGGCCCGCCGAAGTTATGCGTTTTTTCCACCTCCCGATATATCCGCAGTTTGGCTCAGGAAGCGCCGGAAAATTTACCTTATCAACCGGTGATAGTTCGAAATTCACAGGAAGCCCTAAAGGCCAGCTGCGACGGTTTGTATTTCGGCAGTGAAACCCCGGATCAGCAGTCTGCATTAACAAAAAAATATGGCTCCCGTCCTCTATTACTCATAGCGGAACAAAATACCGATTGCTCTTTTGGCAGCGCTTTTTGCTTGCTCATAAATGACGATAGGGTGAGGTTTTCCGTTAATCTGGATGTCCTGACGCATAGCGGTGTACGGGTCAATCCGGACGTACTGATGCTTGCCCGGAAGAAATCACATGAATAAGGATTTTTCTCAGGCCCCGCGCCCCACTTTCAAAAACGCGTTACGCCGAATCAGTATGATAAGCGTAGTGATTTCGATGACGCTGGTCTGGCTTTTGCTCAGCGCCGCCTCCGTCATTACGTTAAAACAGTACGCGCAAAAAAATCTTGAGCTCACCGCGGCAACCATGGGCCGCAGCCTCGAAGCGGCACTGGTTTTTGGCGATGCCACCGCCGCAGAAGATACGCTGGCGACGCTTGGCAGACAGGGGCAATTTTCCGAAGCCACGCTTCTGGACAGCCATCAGCGTCATTTCGCCGACTGGCGTAATGACGCCTTAGTTAAAAACGAAAAATTCAGTGGTTATATTAGTAAATGGCTGTTTCCTGAACCGACTGTCCAGCCAATCTGGCATCAGGGGAAAATAATCGGTGAGCTTCGTCTGAAGGCTCTCGATCGGTTAATCAGTCATTTTCTCGGTACTTCGCTGATCGTTTTGACCGGCAGTATTCTGCTGGCGTCCGTTATCGCCCTGATGCTTACCCATTCTCTGCATCGCGGTATTGTCGCCGCGCTGCAAAGTATTACCGAAGTGGTACATGATATCCGCGAAAACCGCCATTTCTCGCGCCGTGTACCGGAAGAACGTATTGAGGAATTCCATCTCTTTGCCCAGGACTTCAATAGCCTGCTGGGAGAAATGGAGGATTGGCAGCGTCAACTGCAGGCTAAAAATGCGCAACTGCTGCGCAGCTCGTTGCATGATCCACTAACGGGATTGGCGAATCGCGCGGCGTTTCGCAACGTCATCGGTAAGCTAATGGACGATGACGCGGCACGTCATAGTTCGGCGCTGCTGTTTCTTGACGGCGATAATTTCAAACTCATTAACGATAACTGGGGGCACGCTGCCGGCGATAAAGTCCTTATTGAGGTCGCCAGCCGCCTGATGGCATTCGTTGGCGACCAACATCAGGCATGGCGTCTGGGCGGCGATGAATTCGCCATTTTACTGCACGATGTGCATACCGAAACCGAAGTCCAGGCGCTTTGCGCAACGCTGTCCGAACAGTTTCTTCAGCCATTCAACCTCCACAATGGCCACACGGCAACGCTCTCTTTGAGTATTGGCTATGCTTTGACCTGGGAACACACCTCGGTGGAGGAGCTGCAGGAACTGGCCGATCAGAATATGTATCGGATGAAAAACCAGCGTTTTCATCACACACAAAAATAAGAAGGAATGACTATGCTCAGGCAATTTATTGCGCCCACTCTTCTGGCTGCTTTTCTCCTCACTGGGTGCCAGGCGCCAGGTAAGTTCTCGAAAGAACAGGTCGCAGCAATGAAGTCTTACGGCTTTACCGAAGCCGCCGGTGATTGGTCCTTAGGTTTGTCTGACAGCATTCTGTTTGACAAAAACGACTATCGCCTGCGTCCCGACAGCCAGCAGCAAATCCACAGTATGGCCGCACGGTTAGCTGAAACCGGTATTACCCATAGCCGTCTTGAAGGTCATACCGATAACTACGGCGAAGACAGCTACAACGAAGCGCTGTCATTAAAGCGCGCCAACAGCGTGGCGGATGCCTGGGCTGAAGGCGCGAAAATTCCGCGCAGTAATTTAACCACCCGCGGGTTAGGTAAAAAGTACCCCATCGCCAGCAACAATACCGCGGCAGGCCGTGCTGAAAACCGCCGTGTTACCGTGGTGATCAGCACGCCTTAAGCGCGTTAGTCTACCGACTTAACCAGCCTCATCGCTGAAGCCGCGCGCCAGCGCAGGTAATCAACCACGAGGCACGCCGCGAGGCTGACGCCCATCAGCGGCACCGCCAGCCCGAGCAGGAGCGCTATTAACAGCGCAAGCGCCCGGGCGGCGACACTTAGTCCCAGCCACGCTTGCACCAACGTTTGTGCAGGATTAAACGCACTCTGCGCCGGACGGCGGATCCACCACAGGCGATAGCCGACGACGATCATGACGCACAGAGCCAACCCGAATGCCACCAACAGCAACTGGTTCGCCAACCCGAACAGTATTCCCATATGAAAATCGACGCCCCAACGGGTCAGCTTTGCCATCAGCGGGAAATCGCTAAAGCGGGTACGATCCACGACTTGTAACGTCTCGCCATCGATGGCCACAGCATCGACCCGCGTCGGCCAACTACGGTCAATTTCATTCACCGTCCACGCCATCCCCGCGCTTTTTGGCGGCCGGATCTCCAGCTTGCTGGCCGTCAGCCCTGCGGCCTGCGCCACCTGTAATACGCTATCGAACCGATCCGCAGTCACTTTCATCTGTGGCTCATCCATTGCCATATGCGCCATGTGGTGCCCGGCGTGCGGATCGGGCGGCATCGCCTCCCCGCCATGAAGTTGCGTATTGACCTGCGGCGTTAGCCAGCCAAACGCGGCGCGCATCTTATCGACGTTACCGCCCGCCCACTGCGACCAGGTTAAGCCGGTGGCGGAAAACAGTAACATGCCGACCAGTAACATCCAGCCCAGCGTCACGTGCAGACGTCGGGTATTTTGCAGCCGATTGTGTATCCGCCGCTTCGGACGGGTCATCGCCCATAGCGCAATACCGCCCAACGCCGCAACCCACATCCAGGAGGCCGCCAGTTCGCTGTACAGTCTGCCACCGTCGCCCAACAGCAAGGATTTATGCGCGTAATCAATCCACTGGCGCAGCGGTAAAATACCGCTGGTACCGTAAACCGTCAGATCGCCTTTGACCCGTAGCGTCACCGGGTCAACAAAAATAGCCCGGTTTTCTGATTCCCCCAGCCGCGGGTCGGCAAACATCACCCGCGTCGTTTCGCCGGCGGTAATACCCGGGCGCACGGCCTGCAGGCGGAGGTTGTTTTGCGTAGCCTCTTTGGCGACGGCAATTTGCGCGCTAAGCGGCTGTCTTTCGCCGTTGAGCGAGCCCTGTAAGGCCTCATGGTACAGCCAGTTTTCCAGTTGCGGCGTGGCGACATACAGCGTGCCGGTCAAGGCCGCGACAAAGATAAATGGTCCAATAAACAAACCAATATAGAAATGGAGGCGCCGCAGCAGGTTTAACCATGCCGCGCGCGAGGTGCAGGTTGTCATACTCTTCCTTTTTTAAAGCAAAAGAGGTCGTTGCGCAGTACGCAGATTCATTTTTATTAAAGGGAAAAAGCAGACAGCCGCGGCGGCGCACGGGTTTCAGGATAGAGCCAGGGGAAGTAGTGCCAGTGTTTTAATACCGGGCGAGAAGCCGGCAGGCGAATGCGCCGCAGGATCATGGCAAAGAACAGCGCCAGCGCGAACAGCAGCCCCGGTACGTGCGCTAATAGCACGCAATAGCCGCAAGCTTCGGCGTGATCGACCGGCATGCTATGCGCCGGCTGCGACGCGCTGTCAGCGCCGTGCATCATTACCATCTCATGTCCGGACATCCCATCATGAGACTCGCCCATCGGCATAGCATGATGCATGCCCGGCATTGCGCTCATGGGATCTTTCTGCAGCGAAACGGAGATCAGCGGCGCCACCACGATCAGCAGGATCGCAAACAGCGCCAGCCAGGCGGCCCGCCGTTGCAATGCTGATTGTGAAAAAATAGTGCCGTTCACCGCCCCTCCGAAATCCGGGCGATATTGTAATTGATTTACATCAAAATAGTTAAAATTTAGATAAAAAAAGGGCCAGCCATCTGGCCAGCCCTTTCTATCAGGATGTCGCGAAAGCGAATCTTAGTTAAGACGCTCTTTGATACGAGCAGACTTACCGGTACGCTCACGCAGGTAGTACAGTTTAGCTTTACGTACAGCACCACGACGTTTAACAGCAATGCTGTCAACTACCGGAGAGTGAGTCTGGAAGACACGCTCAACGCCTTCGCCGTTGGAAATTTTACGAACAGTGAATGCAGAGTGCAGACCGCGGTTACGAATAGCGATAACCACGCCCTCGAATGCCTGCAGACGTTTTTTGGAACCTTCAACAACCCATACTTTCACTTCCACGGTATCACCCGGACGGAAGGAAGGTACGTCCTGCTTCATCTGTTCTTGTTCAAGTTGCTTAATAATGTTGCTCATAATTTAATCTCTTATCCTGGGTAAACTGATATTGGGGGCTCACGCCTGCCCATCATGTTTATGCTGCTGTTGCGCGTGTTCGCTTTTGAACTGCGCCAGCAACTTTGCTTGCTCTTCAGTCAGAGCCAGGTTTTCCAGAAGTTCAGGTCTTCTAAGCCAGGTGCGGCCCAGCGACTGCTTCAGACGCCAGCGACGTATCTCAGCATGGTTCCCCGACAGCAATACTGGCGGTACTTCCATCTCTTCTAACACTTCAGGACGGGTATAGTGCGGGCAATCCAGCAACCCATCAGCAAAGGAATCTTCCGTTGCTGATGCTTCATGTCCCAGTACTCCCGGAATGAACCGGGAAACGGAGTCAATCAGCGTCATTGCCGGTAACTCACCACCGCTGAGAACGTAATCGCCGATTGACCATTCTTCGTCAATTTCGGTTTGGATTACGCGCTCGTCTATCCCTTCGTAGCGACCGCACACCAGAATCAGTTTCTGATTCGTTGCCAGTTCGCTGACGCCCGCTTGATCAAGCTTGCGTCCCTGAGGTGACAGATAAATCACCTTTGCGCCTTCACCTGCCGCGGCTTTTGCTGCATGAATGGCATCCCGTAAGGGTTGAACCATCATTAGCATCCCCGGTCCGCCGCCGTAAGGACGATCGTCCACGGTACGGTGCCGGTCATGAGCGAAGTCGCGAGGACTCCAGCTTTCGATGCTCAGCAGGCCATTTTTTACTGCCCGGCCAGTTACCCCGTAATCGGTAATTGCGCGGAACATTTCAGGAAACAGGCTAATTATGCCAATCCACATAGCGCCGTCTTTTACCGTTTATCCGGAGAATTTAAAAACCAGGATCCCAATCTACTTCGATAGTACGAGTAGCGAGATCGACTTTCTTGATAACCTGCCCATCGAGGAACGGAACCAACCGCTCCTTGATGCCAAATGCATCTTTCAGGTTTGCCTTGATGACGAGAACGTCATTCGACCCGGTTTCCATCATATCAATGACTTTACCCAGGCTATAGCCTTCGGTGGTAACTACCTGGCAACCCATCAGGTCTTTCCAGTAATAGTCGCCCTCTTCCAGCGCCGGCAGCTGCGATGAATCAACGATAATTTCGCAATTAGTCAGGAGATTCGCCGCATCACGATCGTCAATGCCTTTCAGCTTGATGATGATGTCCTGATTGTGGTGGCGCCAGCTTTCCAGCTCAACAACCTGCCACTGACCCGCCTTCTGGATTAACCAGGGCTGATAGTCAAAAATGCTTTCAGCGTCTTCGGTGGAGGAAAACACTCTGAGCCAACCACGGATACCGTAGGAAGAACCCATTTTCCCCAATACAATCGGATCAACAGGTGCTTGTGCGGTGTGTTGCTTGCTCATCATGACCACCGTGACAGATTAAGCTGCTTTGTTAGCGGCTTTGATCAGCGCGGCAACGCGATCGGAAACAGTAGCGCCCTGGCCAACCCAGTGAGCGATACGATCCAGATCCAGGCGGGTGCCTTCTTCTTTCTCGGTAGCGATCGGGTTGAAGAAGCCAACGCGCTCGATGAAGCGACCGTTGCGTGCATTACGGCTGTCGGTGACAACAACCTGGTAGAACGGACGCTTTTTAGCGCCGTGACGTGCTAAACGAATAGTTACCATAACATCCTCTTGTGTGAATAAAACAACCGGGCCCCATCGAGGAACGGAGCCCGGTGTCATATTAAAAGCCCGAAAATTTTACTGATTTCTGTGCAAAAATCAATTCAAAACTACATACGCTAAATAATTCGAGTTGCAGGAAGGCGGCAAGTGAGTAAATCCCCGGGAGCGTACACAAGTACGTGACCGGGGTGAACGAACGCAGCCAACGCATCTGCGGCTTGAATTATGACGCGTATTAGCGGCCTGGGAATCCTGGCGGCATCATCCCTTTCATCCCGCGCATCATCTTCATCATGCCGCCTTTCGACTTCATCTTCTTCATCATGCGCTGCATGTCGTCGAACTGCTTCAGCAAGCGGTTCACGTCCTGCACCTGCATCCCGCAACCGGCGGCGATACGGCGTTTACGCGAACCTTTGATGATTTCCGGCTTGGCGCGCTCTTTCATCGTCATCGAGTTGATGATCGCTTCCATACGCACCAGCACTTTGTCGTCCATCTGCGCTTTCACGTTATCGGGAATTTGCCCCATGCCCGGCAGTTTGCCCATCAGGCTGGCCATGCCGCCCATGTTTTTCATCTGGCGCAGTTGCTCAAGGAAGTCGGTCAGATCGAAACCGTCGCCTTTCTTCAGCTTGGATGCCAGCTTCTCGGCCTGCGCGCGGTCAACTTTGCTCTCGATATCTTCGATAAGCGACAGCACGTCGCCCATGCCAAGAATACGGGAAGCGATACGGTCCGGGTGGAACGGCTCCAGCGCTTCGGTTTTCTCGCCGACGCCGAGGAATTTAATCGGCTTGCCGGTGATATGACGAATCGACAGCGCCGCGCCGCCGCGGGCGTCGCCGTCTACTTTGGTCAGCACCACGCCGGTCAAAGGCAGCGCTTCGTTAAAGGCCTTCGCGGTATTCGCCGCATCCTGACCGGTCATCGCATCGACGACAAACAGCGTCTCAACCGGATTAATCGCGGCGTGGACCTGTTTGATTTCGTCCATCATCGCTTCATCGACGTGCAGACGGCCGGCGGTATCCACCAGCAGCACGTCGTAGAATTTAAGCTTCGCTTCTTTCAGCGCCGCGTTGACGATATCAACCGGCTTCTGGCCAACGTCGGACGGGAAGAAATCCACGCCGACCTGCTCTGCCAGCGTTTCCAGCTGTTTAATCGCCGCCGGGCGGTATACGTCCGCGGAAACGACCAGCACTTTTTTCTTGTGCTTCTCGCGCAGGAATTTACCCAGCTTACCGACGCTGGTCGTTTTACCCGCACCCTGCAGGCCCGCCATCAGGACGACGGCCGGCGGCTGCGCGGCTAAATCCAGCGTCTGGTTTTCTTCGCCCATCGCCGCAACCAGCTCGTTGCGAACAATCTTGACGAACTCCTGACCTGGCGTCAGGCTTTTATTGACTTCATGGCCTACCGCGCTCTCTTTGACGCGGCTGATGAAATCACGCACCACCGGAAGCGCGACGTCGGCCTCCAGCAGCGCCATGCGCACTTCGCGCAGGGTGTCTTTAATGTTGTCTTCGGTAAGGCGTCCGCGGCCGCTAATGTTGCGCAGCGTACGCGACAAACGATCGGTTAAATTATCAAACATTGTCTCTCGCCTGAGGTGGAAACGGTCGGTCGCCGCAGCGACACAAAAATACGAATTTGGCGCAGTATAACACGACATAAACCTGAATGTGCTGCAACGGTTGGAGCAGACGTCGCGTGACGCTATACTGCTTCTCTTTCTTATTTAGTCAACAGTCGACGCTCCTATGCCTGTGTTTGCTCTACTTGCCCTTGTCGCCTACTCCATCAGCCTTGCGCTGATCATCCCTGGCCTGCTGCAAAAAAACAGCAGTTGGCGGCGGATGGCGATTCTCTCCGCGACGATAGCGCTGATTTGCCACGCCTTCGCGCTGGAGTCACGTATTTTCCCCGGCGGCGAAGGTGGGCAAAATCTCAGCTTACTTAACGTCGGCTCGCTGGTCAGCCTGATGATCTGTACGGTGATGACCATCGTCGCCTCGCGTAATCGCGGCTGGTTATTACTACCGATCGTATACGCCTTCGCGCTGATCAACCTCGCCTTCGCCACCTTCGTGCCTAACGAGTACATCACCCACCTCGAAACCACCCCGGGGATGTTGGTGCATATCGGCCTGTCGCTCTTTGCCTACGCCACGCTTATCATCGCCGCGCTGTACGCGCTGCAGCTGGCGTGGATTGACTATCAGCTTAAAAATAAAAAGCTGGCTTTCAGCAGCGAAATGCCGCCGCTGATGAGTATTGAGCGTAAAATGTTTCATATCACCCAGGTTGGCGTCGTGCTGCTGACCCTGACGCTGTGCACCGGGTTGTTCTATATGCACAACCTGTTTAATACCGAAAATATTGATAAGGCAGTGCTGTCTATCGTGGCCTGGTTTGTCTATATCGTACTGCTGTGGGGGCACTACCACGAAGGCTGGCGCGGTCGCCGGGTGGTCTGGTTTAACGTCGCCGGAGCCGGGCTGCTGACCCTGGCTTATTTTGGCAGCCGCGTCCTGCAGCAGTTTGTTAGTTAAAGACTAAGGAGTCTCTCCTGGAACACATTTCTACCACCACGCTGATCGTCACGCTGATCATCATGGTGATTATCTCCGCCTATTTCTCCGGTTCCGAAACCGGCATGATGACGCTGAACCGCTATCGGCTGCGCCATATGGCGAAACAAGGCAACCGCCCGGCTAAGCGGGTGGAAAAGCTGCTGCGTAAGCCGGATCGCCTCATTAGCCTGGTGCTCATCGGCAACAACCTCGTCAATATCCTGGCCTCGGCGCTCGGAACCATCGTCGGCATGCGTCTGTACGGCGACGCCGGCGTGGCTATCGCCACCGGCGTGCTCACCTTTGTCGTGCTGGTGTTTGCCGAAGTCTTACCTAAAACCATTGCCGCCCTGTACCCGGAAAAGGTCGCCTACCCCAGCAGTTTCCTGTTGGCGCCGCTACAGGTACTGATGATGCCGCTGGTGTGGCTGTTGAACACCATTACCCGCGTACTGATGCGCATGATGGGCATTAAGACCGATCACGTCATTAGCGGCGCATTGAGTAAAGATGAACTGCGAACGATTGTGAATGAATCCCGTTCACAAATCTCACGGCGGAATCAGGACATGCTGCTGTCGGTCCTGGATCTGGAAAAGGTCAGCGTTAATGACATCATGGTGCCACGCAATGAGATCGTCGGTATCGATATCAACGATGACTGGAAATCTATCGTCCGCCAGCTAACCCACTCGCCGCATGGCCGTATCGTGCTGTATCGTGATTCGCTGGACGATGCCATCAGCATGCTGCGCGTCCGTGAAGCCTATCGGCTGATGACGGAAAAGAAAGAGTTCACAAAAGAGATCATGTTACGAGCGGCAGATGAGATTTACTTTGTGCCGGAAGGTACGCCGCTCAGCACGCAATTGGTGAAATTCCAGCGTAATAAAAAGAAAGTCGGCCTGGTGGTTGATGAATATGGTGATATTCAGGGGCTGGTCACCGTTGAGGATATTCTTGAAGAGATTGTGGGAGACTTCACCACCTCGATGTCGCCGACCCTTGCCGAAGAAGTGACGCCGCTTAATGACGGCTCGGTGATTATTGACGGCGGCGCCAACGTGCGGGAAATCAACAAAGCGTTTAACTGGCACCTGCCGGAAGACGACGCTCGCACCGTTAACGGCATCATTCTGGAAGCGCTGGAGGAGATCCCGGTTCCTGGAACCCGCGTACGTATCGAACAGTATGATATCGATATTCTCGACGTACAGGACAATATGATTAAGCAGGTGAAGGTGATGCCGGTGAAATCATTACGCGAAAGTGTGGCGGAATAGCGCAGCCAGCAAAGAACAACGGCGAACTTCGGTTCGCCGTTTTTTTATTTAAAGCCAATAAAAACGGCCACCCGCAGGCAGCCGTTACTGGCGAACTAGCGAATTACTTCGCTTTCGCGACGGTTACCATTGCGGCGCGAATAGTACGACCGTTCAGGGTATATCCCTTCTGCATAACACCCAGTACGTTACCGGCAGCCACATCGTCAGACTCGACCATGGCGATAGCCTGATGCACGTTAGGATCCAGCGGTACGTTGGTATCGGCTACCACTTCCACGCCAAACTTACGCACGACGTCCAGCATCGATTTCAGAGTCAGTTCGATCCCTTCAACCATCGGCGCCATATCCGGGTTAGCTTTATCAGCCACTTCCAGCGCGCGATCCAGGCTATCGATAACCGGCAGCAGTTCGTTGACGAACTTCTCCAGGGCGAATTTATGCGCTTTCTCGATATCCTGTTCGGTGCGACGACGCAGGTTGTCTTCTTCCGCTTTTGCGCGCAGCATCACATCACGTTCACGCTTTTGCGCTTCGGCCAGCTGTGCTTCCAGATTCGCAATTTTTTCATCGCGCGGATCCACCTGCTCAGCAGAAACCTCAGGCTCTACCGCCTCTACGTTGTCGTGCTGCTCCGTGATAATTTCTTCCGGGGCTTGCCCCTCAGGCGTTTTCTGTTCTTTACTACTCATGAATTTCTCCGCGTTTTTTTCGCATTCATCTCGCTAACTTCGCTTATTATGGGGATCAGTTTCCGGGATTCAAGGGAAGCAGACAGATTGTCATCATTCATTTAACCCAAGGACATCCAGATCATGAAGAACCATTTCAAGTGTATCGGCATTGTGGGACACCCTCGTCACCCAACCGCCCTGACCACACATGAAATGCTCTGGCGCTGGCTATGCGGCAAAGGCTATGAGGTGCTGGTCGAGCAGCAAATCGCCCATGAACTCCAGCTTAGCAATGTTAAAACCGGCACGCTGGCGGAAATCGGCCAGCAGGCGGATCTGGCGGTGGTGGTCGGCGGTGACGGCAATATGCTCGGCGCGGCGCGTACCCTGGCGCGCTATGACATCAACGTCATCGGCATTAACCGCGGCAATCTTGGTTTTCTTACCGACCTTGACCCGGATAACGCGCTCCAGCAGTTGGCCGACGTACTTGAAGGCCACTATATCGCCGAAAAACGTTTTCTGCTGGAAGCCCAGGTGTGCCAGCATGACTGCCAGAAGCGCATCAGCACGGCTATCAATGAAGTAGTGCTGCATCCGGGTAAAGTCGCGCACATGATTGAGTTCGAGGTCTATATCGATGAAGTGTTCGCCTTCTCCCAGCGCTCCGACGGCCTGATTATCTCCACACCTACCGGTTCGACGGCCTATTCGCTCTCGGCCGGCGGCCCTATTCTCACGCCTTCTCTGGACGCCATCACCCTGGTACCGATGTTCCCGCATACGCTATCAGCGCGGCCGCTGGTGATTAATGGCGATAGCACTATTCGCCTGCGCTTCTCGCAGCGCTGTAACGATCTGGAAATCAGCTGCGACAGCCAGATTGCGCTACCCATCCAGGACGGCGAAGATGTGCTCATCCGCCGCTGTGATTATCATCTCAATCTGATTCACCCGAAAGACTACAGCTATTTCAATACATTAAGTACTAAGTTGGGCTGGTCGAAAAAATTGTTCTGATTTTACAAGCTGCCTCTTTACTGGATAAAAAACCAGTTTATACTGTACGAAAACACAGTAATGGTTTTTCATACAGGAAGGCAGCTATGTTGGCGCAACTCACCATCAGCAATTTCGCTATCGTTCGTGAACTGGAAATTGATTTTCACAGCGGCATGACCGCCATCACCGGGGAAACCGGCGCCGGGAAATCCATTGCCATCGACGCGCTGGGGCTGTGCCTCGGCGGCCGAGCCGAAGCTGACATGGTGCGCCGCGGCGCCAGCCGTGCCGACCTGTGCGCGCGCTTCGCGCTGAAAGATACCCCTGCCGCCCAGCGCTGGCTGGAAGAGAACCAACTGGAGAGCGGGCGTGAGTGTTTACTTCGCCGCGTGATCAGCGCTGACGGACGCTCCCGCGGTTTCATCAACGGCACCGCCGTGCCTCTTTCTCAGCTTCGCGAGCTAGGCCAGTTGCTTATCCAGATCCACGGACAGCATGCCCATCAGTTACTCACCAAAGCCGAACATCAGAAAACGCTGCTTGATGGTTATACCGGTGAGTATGCGCTTACTCAACGCATGGCGGAGCGCTACCGCCAGTGGCACCAGAGCTGCCGGGAGCTGGCGCAGCATCAGCAGCAGAGCCAGGAGCGCGCCGCCCGCGCAGACCTGCTGCAATACCAGCTCAAAGAACTGAACGAATTTAATCCTCTGCCGGGCGAGTTCGAACAGATTGACGAAGAGTACAAACGTTTGGCCAACAGCGGCCAACTGCTCAGTACCTGTCAGCATGCGTTAACGGTACTGGCCGACGGCGAAGAGGCCAATTTGCAAAGTCAGCTTTATACCGCTAAACAGCTGGTTAGCGAGCTGGTCGGTATGGATAGCAAACTCTCCGGCGTGCTCGATATGCTGGAAGAAGCCTCTATTCAGCTCAGCGAGGCGACCGATGAACTGCGCCACTACAATGACCGTCTCGATCTCGACCCTAACCGTCTGTTCGAACTGGAGCAGCGCATTTCCCGGCAGATTGCGCTGGCGCGTAAGCATCAGATTGCGCCGGAAGAGCTGCCGGCGTTCTATCAGGCCATGCTGGATGAGCAGCGTCTGCTGGACGACAGCGCCGGTTCGCTGGAGTCGCTGAGCCAGTTGGTCGTTGAGCATCACCGCCTGGCGCTGGAAACGGCGCAAGAACTGCACGCCCTGCGTCAGCGCAGCGCCGACGAACTCACCCAGTTGATTACTGAAAGTATGCACTCACTTTCTATGCCTCACGGCGTGTTTGCCATTGATGTCGCCTTTGATGAACGCCATCTGACCGCCGAAGGCGCCGACCATATTGAGTTCCGCGTTACCACCAACCCGGGGCAACCGCTACAGCCGATTGCTAAAGTGGCCTCCGGCGGCGAGCTGTCGCGTATCGCACTGGCTATTCAGGTTATTACCGCTCGTAAAATGGAGACCCCGGCGCTGATTTTCGATGAGGTCGATGTCGGCATCAGCGGCCCGACGGCGGCGGTGGTCGGCAAACTGCTCCGCCAGTTGGGAGAGTCCACGCAGGTCATGTGCGTGACTCACCTGCCGCAGGTTGCTGGCTGTGGTCACCATCATTTCTTCGTCTGCAAAGAGACCGATGGCGAGATGACCGAGACCCACATGCATGCGCTGGACAAACGCGCCAGACTGCAGGAACTGGCCCGTCTGCTGGGCGGTAGCGAGGTGACCCGCAACACCCTGGCGAACGCGAAAGAGTTGCTTGCGGCGTAAACTTTTTGATTTTCACAGAGTCATAGTGAACAGCAAATTGCCAATAGACCTGCAGTCGAAGGTTCCCAACCGGGCAAAGGTCTATTATTATCGGCATATTACAGATGAGCCACGTATTGCTCGGGCCCAAAAAGGAATCAAATCACTATGCGCTGTAAAACGCTGACTGCTGCCGCAGCGGTTCTCCTTATGTTGACCGCAGGCTGTTCCACTCTGGAACGAGTGGTTTACCGTCCTGATATCAACCAGGGTAACTATCTGGCACCTAATGATGTCGCAAAAATCCGTGTCGGCATGACGCAACAGCAGGTTGCTTATGCGCTGGGTACGCCGATGATGTCAGATCCATTTGGTAGCAACACCTGGTTCTATGTTTTCCGCCAGCAGCCGGGCCATGAGAAAGTGACCCAGCAGACACTGACGCTGACCTTCGACAGCAGCGGTGTGTTAACCAACATTGATAACAAACCGGCGCTAACCAAGTAATCTCAGGCCAGTTGAAATGCAAAAAGCGCTCAATGAGCGCTTTTTTTAATTGTGCCTTCCCGCTTATTTCTCAGCGTGCTTTTCAGCCCGCTGCCGGCGCAGCTCTTTCGGGTCAGCAATCAGCGGGCGATAAATCTCTACGCGGTCGCCATCATGGACTTCGTCATGCAGCTTGACCGGACGGCTGTAGATGCCGACTTTATTTTTCGCCAGATCGATATCTTCGCGCAGCGCCAGAATACCGCTGGAGATAATCGCCTGCTCGACCGTTGCCCCAGCCTGCAGCTTCACGCGTTGCAGGTACTGTTTTTCCGGCAACGCATAGGCGACTTCAACCACAATATTAGCCGACACGATACACCTCTTTGGCGCGGGTGGTGAACGCCTGCACCATATTGGCAGCCAGCTCTTTAAAGATGCGACCAAAAGCCATTTCAATCAGCTTGTTGGTGAACTCAAAATCGAGATGAAACTCAATTTTGCACGCATCCGGGCTGAGCGGAATAAACTTCCAGCCGCCAATCAGCTTTTTGAACGGCCCATCGACCAGGCTCATCAGGATACTCTGGTTATCGGTCAGCGTATTACGCGTCGTGAAAGTCTTGCTGATGCCGGCCTTGGACACATCAACCGCCGCCGTCATTTGCGTCGGCCCGGCCTCCAGCACTCGGCTACCGGTGCAGCCAGGCAGGAAATCGGGATAGGACTTCACATCATTTACGAGTTGATACATCTGTTCCACGCTGAAAGGCACCAGCGCAGTACGGCTAATCTGAGGCATAGCAGGTTCCACATTTAAACACAGGGCAAATAATATCATTTATCTGCTGCTAAAAAAAACGCTGTACCATAACTCGTGCTAAGATAGCCCATTACGCCTCGCAGGAAGGATTGAGGTAACAATGTTTAGAACTAGCGATGACTTCAGGACATTATGACTAAGAAAAAAGCCCACAAACCTGGATCAGCCACCATTGCGCTGAATAAACGCGCCCGTCACGAATACTTTATCGAAGATGAATACGAGGCAGGCCTCGCGCTGCAGGGTTGGGAAGTGAAATCTCTGCGTGCCGGCAAAGCCAACATCGGCGATAGCTATGTCATTCTGAAAGATGGCGAAGCCTATCTATTCGGCGCCAACTTTACGCCAATGGCGGTCGCCTCCACGCATTACGTTTGCGATCCGACCCGTACCCGCAAGCTGCTGCTCAATCAGCGCGAGCTCGATGCGCTATATGGCCGCATCAACCGCGAAGGTTATACCGTCGTCGCCCTGTCGTTGTACTGGAAGAACGCCTGGTGCAAAGTGAAAATCGGCGTGGCGAAAGGTAAGAAACAGCACGATAAGCGCACCGACGTGAAAGATCGTGAATGGGCGGTCGATAAGGCGCGCATCATGAAGAACGCCGGGCGGTAATTCTCCCTCTCTGCGGGCCAGTTCCCCCTGGCCCCACGCTATATTGCTGTTGTCGCTGCTTTTTCACTCGATATGCCGCCAGAATCCTCGCTTCAGGGGCTGGTAACCACCTTCACAAATCTGTTATACTTCAAGTACACATTGGGGCTGATTCTGGATTCGACGGGATTCGCGAAACCCAAGGTGCATGCCGAGGGGCGGTTGGCCTCGTAAAAAGCCGCAAAAAAATAGTCGCAAACGACGAAAACTACGCTTTAGCAGCTTAATAACCTGCTTAGAGCCCTCTCTCCCTAGCCTCCGCTCTTAGGACGGGGATCAAGAGAGGTCAAACCCAAAAGAGATCGCGCGGATGCCCTGCCTGGGGTTGAAGTGCTAAAACTAATCAGGCTAGTTCGTTAGTGGCGTGTCTGTCCGCAGCTGGCGTGCGAATGTAAAGACAAACTAAGCATGTAGTACCGAGGATGTAGGAATTTCGGACGCGGGTTCAACTCCCGCCAGCTCCACCACTTTTTAGTTGTTTGAAGTATACTGAAGTCTACTAAGCCCGCATGGAACCAGCCTTGCGGGCTTTTTTACGTCTACAGAAGTCTACTGAGATTTGCTAGAAGCTACACGTTATGGCACCCTTTTTAGGACCCAACGCAAAGGGTCCCAAAATCGAGGGTCCTAAAATGGCAAAGATCGCTAAGAAACTCACTGACACTGAAATCAAAAATACCAAGCCCGCAGAAAAGGAAATCAACCTTTTTGACGGTGATGGCCTGATGCTACGAATCGCTCCCCTATCAAAGGGTGGTAAGAAAAATTGGTATTTCAGGTATGCAGTGCCAGTAAGTAAGAAGCGAACAAAGATGAGCTTAGGAACCTACCCTCATCTCACACTTGCCAAAGCTCGGGCTTTACGTGATGAATACTTGTCATTGCTTACAAGTGGTATCGATCCGCAGATTCACAACAACGATAAAGCCAATGCCCTTAAGAATGCCACTGAGCACACGCTACAGGCGGTTGCTAGGAAATGGTTAGATGAGAAGGTCAAGACTTCTGGTATCTCTACAGACCATGCAGAAGATATCTGGCGGAGCCTTGAACGAAATATCTTCCCCGGCTTAGGCAACGTTCCGATCAAAGAGATCCGTCCCAAGCTCTTAAAACAACACCTTGACCCCACAGAACAACGAGGCGTATTGGAAACCCTGCGCCGCATCATTTCACGTCTAAATGAAATTTTCCGTTGGGCTGCGACAGAAGAACTTATTGAGTTTAATCCTGCTGATAACCTCGGTCAGCGTTTCAGTAAACCCAAGAAGCAAAACATGCCAGCTTTACCACCGAATGAACTCCCCCGGTTCATGCTCGCCATATCTAACGCTTCCATACGGCTCGAAACACGTCTTCTAATTGAGTGGCAGCTCCTTACGTGGGTTCGTCCGGGAGAAGCAGTCCGTGCTCGTTGGAGTGATATAGACGAAGATAATCGGTTCTGGAATATCCCCGGTGAGTTTATGAAGATGAAGCGCCCTCACAAGATTCCGCTAAGTAAAGAGGCAATGCGCATCCTTGAGTTAATCAGACCAATCAGTGGTCATAGAGAGTGGGTTTTCCCAAGTATCAAAGCCCCGCTTAACCACCTGCATGAGCAAACAGCTAATGCTGCAATCATCCGTATGGGATTCGGTGGGGAGCTGGTCGCCCACGGAATGCGTTCTATAGCAAGAACGGCTGCTGAAGAAAGTGGTAGATTTAGAACAGAAGTGCTTGAATCAGCCTTAGCTCATACTAAGAACAACGAAATCATAGCTGCCTACAATCGTTCAGAGTATCTTGCTGAAAGAACAGAACTGATGCAGTGGTGGGGAGATTACGTTCAGGCCAAGAAACTCAATGCTATTGCTGCATAACGTATGAATCATTACTTTTTTACATTATACGATATGGCAGTGATAAGTTGACTACATATTTATGTTGCTGCACAATATTATTTAGATTCTCATTTTATTAACCATACAGGACATTGAACAAACCACAAAGGTAAGCATGAAAGATAATTGGCCATTCTGCGGAAGAACTGTATTTTTATCAGGCGGTCCTATTGCTACAATTGAACCATTAAGTGATGAAGTTTTAATTTGGCCAAAAACTAAAGATGGAAAAATAACACAAATAAAAATAGATCAATACGGTAAACTCTTTTATGCAGTTAATAAAATCAACTTAAACATTATCGGCGTTGAGTTTACTTCTAATGAAAGTGAATATATAGGTGAGTCCCCAAGAGAGTTTCGAGGCTATGTTAACCAAAAGAATATTTGGTCTAATTGGGATGCCATACAGACATGGGGTGGAATAGCTCTGTCATCATTTCATAACAAAAATGGAATTAGCTATGATCTTTCAAATAGAATCCGATTTCAACTGAACACAATTAACAACCGGTTAAAAAACTTAGCTGTTTCTTATCAACAACAATTAAATGCATTAGTTTTAAAAGAAAGTTTCAAAAGCGGGCAACGATTTCAGGACGGATATACCGATTTAGTTTATCAAGAATTCCATTCATTTTTATTTGATTCTGGAATCCTTCGAGATAATCTTTGCGAGTATGTATACAACTTCTCAAATGGAGGAATCAGTAAGCAACAAGGAAAAGAAATTACAACTGCAGGAGGCCTGCTAAGATTTTTAAACTCAAAGAAAGATCATTCGGAAATAGAGACTTATCTGAAAAAGGAAATGAGCATTGGTGGATGGCTGTTTGAGTTGGGAAATTATAGAGATCTAGTAATGCACTCTGCACCAATAAATATTGCAAGCCATAATTTATATGCAATTCATGAGCCTATCGCTATGCCTGAAGGTAAAGAACTTCCTGCAGTTCGTTTCCCGTTGCCCGCTAATCCCGAAAAGCTTTATAGTGAACGATGTAAGAAAAGTGATTTTAATAAGTATATAGAAAACTTTAAAGAAATATCGCGAATTTCTCTTCAAGATCGTGGTAAATATGATTGCTTAGAATATGCACATAAAGCTTTTGGTTTGCTCACAAATTTATCATTAGAAGTAGCAAAGCAATCACCATTTAAACCAATGCGGCACAGGTTTATTCGCACAGAACAAGGACTTGTATCTATTCCTGAATATGAAGAAAAAACTTGATACTATAGCTAAAACCTTTGGGCGATTTGATCATCGTCCAAAATGAACTCAGTCTAATATTATGCTAAAACCACATACTTATCATTAATCACCTATAGTTCATAATATATTAATCATTTTCATCGCAGTTTAAAGGCTTTAGATTTTAAAATCCTGCCACCTTCAATTTGTGTTAATTGCCCCTTGGGTTGTTTTCCTTTTGAATCGTGCTTTATCTTGTATTTAAATATATTCTCATAATCAACCATATATGATGGTTTTTTCTTTATTTCTTCTTTCATGGTCTTCTCTTTATTTTTAGACTTAATAACTGGTTTTATTATTCCCAGCCTATATTGTAAGCACACCTGTTTTAGTTCCACGCACTTTTTGAGAGTTCCGTTTTTTCAGCCATCAGCCGGTACTCTTCCGGCGTCAGGTTGTTCAGGGATTCATGAGGCCGCTCGTTGTTATATTCCATCAGCCAGCGCTCTGTAATTTCCCGTACTTCATTCAGTGTTCTGAACAGGTAAAAATCCAGGATTTCTGTCCGGTATGTCCGGTTGAACCGTTCGATAAAAGCATTTTGTGTAGGCTTCCCCGGCTTGATAAATTCGAGCATCACGCCGTGTTCTTCGGCCCATTGTGCCAGCGCCAGCGAGACCAGTTCTGGCCCGTTGTCCATCCGCATTTTCAGCGGGTAGCCGCGGTTTGCCACGATCCTGTCCAGCACCCGGATGACTCGCTGAGCCGGGATATTCAGGTCGATTTCTATCGCCAGTGCTTCACGGTTAAAATCATCCACCACATTGAAGGTCCGGAATCGTCTGCCGCAGACCAGGGCGTCGTGCATAAAATCGATGGACCAGCTCTGGTTTAACGCTTGCGGCGTCGCCAGTGGCGCTGGATTACGCACTGGCAGTCGCTGTTTTCCCTTACGACGAAAATTCAGTTTCAGCAGACAGTAAATCCGGTGAACGCGTTTGTGGTTCCAGATATTGCCCTGCCTACGCAGCAGCTGGAACAGCTTCTTAAAACCGTAGCGCGGATAGTGTTCTGCCAGTTCAGTCAGCGCATGGATCACCGGTTCATCACGCCGGGTATCGGGCTGATAAAAATAGACCGTCCTGCTCAGCGATAACGTCCTGCAGGCCTGGCGTAAACTCATGGCAAATTGTGCCGTCAGATAGCTGACGAGTTCACGCTTTATCGCTGGTTTTAAAGCTTTTTTTCGATAACGTCTTTAAGTGCCCGGTTCTCAAGGCTCAGGTCGGCAAACATCTGTTTCAAACGTCGATTCTCATCCTCAAGGTCTTTGATTTTTTTAATATCGGCCGCTTCCATCCCACCATATTTCGCTTTCCAGTTGTAATAGCTGGCTTCAGAAATTGCGGCCTCACGGCACACATCCTTGACGGTACGTCCGGCTTCAACGGACTTCAGAACGGCGATGATCTGGTGTTCAGTGAATCGGGCTTTACGCATGGCGATCTCCTCAGGGGACATACTCAGTATGTCGGAAGATCTCTAAAAGTGAATGGGCCGTTTTGCCGGGATACTTACAAATAGCCAGACAGCTAACGCGGCTCTTAAGCGTATTGGTTATAGTGGGAAACTAGTTGCCCATGGTCTGCGCTCTATAGCGAGCACAGCGATGAATGAAGTAGGATTCAACTCAGATATTATTGAAGCAGCATTATCACATATTGACAAAGATGAAGTAAGACGAGCATATAACCGCTCCACATATTTGCAACAACGAATAGAACTGATGGAATGGTGGGGTTTGCAAGTAAGGAGTGAGGGTAATCTCCCTCTACTCCCGATATAATCTAAAACATTCGGCCACTTCAACCAATTGTGAATTTTCTAAACGCCCTTTAACATAGGAAAAAACTTTCACATTATGTGATATTTCTGAAAGGGCTAGCTTTACCTTGAATTTATAATTTTCATACATCCCACTCTTGAAATATGAGTTTGCAGCTAAAATGAGTAAAAAAGCTTCTGTCATCGCTGGTAGATTGATTACATTTTTTTGAAATTTTTTACTATTATAAATTTCATAACAGATAGAGAAGTCTTTCAAATCATTTTTATTTATTGTTATATTTGCCTGATTATTGAAAGAATTATATAAATAGGCACAAGATGCATACCAGTACATATCTACTTTTATAAAACTATCTCTTTTACTTGCGAAAGCGATCCAATCAGTATCATTTTTTGAATGTATTAAATTATACAAATAATAAAAACTAATAAGACCACTTTTGTATTGCTTTTGTGAGCCATCAAAGATGTTTTCGATTTTTTTCATAATTCTCGACAAATCAACCACTTGATTTTTATTAAGCATCTCGAGATATTCAACAAACCATTTTGAAACAGAGCTTGCCGTAAAGGAGTCTGGATTCCACATCCAATATTCCGGAGACATTTCACCGATTAAGATGCTCGAGGTTTCCATAACCCAATTAACCTTTTCTTCACCTTGACTTTGGTTATTTTTACAATAATGTAAAATAAGATACCTGAGTAATCTGAGCAACCCTGAATAGGTGAAATAGGGCTCTCCAAAACGAATCAGGCAATCAGCTACTGGATTGTGGGTTTGAGAAATCATTACATCAAGAGGTTTTAGTTCATGAACGAATGAAGACCTCATTTTATACAAATTATCCAAGGCTTTCTCAAGAAAACTTCTGCGTATTGGAAATCTATTTGACTCGTAAAAAAACTCGTCATTTAGATTATTGATAATAAAAGATTTAAATCGCTTAAGAAGCTTAAATTGCTTTCCATCAATTAAAGCACTTTTTATTTCATCTGAAACAGATGGAGATAAATCTAAGAATATCTCATCCAACTTACTCCTAATTGTTTGATCGTAGTCTTGCCATGTAGATTCATATCCGTCACCTCTTTGTGACAATGACTCAAGTGCATATACAAGCATTGAGTATGTTAAATCAAAATTGGTGGACAATGATTCTTTCGTATCGCTAATAATTTTTAATGCGGAAATAACGGATTTATAACTTGCGCGATCTATACCCACAACATCATTGACAAAACGGCTAAAACCCATTGCGGTTTCATGTGATATACGTCTATCAATCTCAACGAGATAAGGAGCAATCTCAAGTGCTATTTTTGTGCGATTTTTCCTAAAATTTAATTGAGCACATATTTGCTTTACTGTTTCTTTTTCTGGCCTTGCCACACAATCAAAGTAAAATTCCCATAGCTGTATAAATTGTTCCATATAATCTTGATCACCTGCCCTTATTACCACTCCTGCCTCAATTTTATCTGGCTTTTCAGTTAATAGGACATAGTCAACCAGATAGCAATTGATACCGCCACCATCTATTTTCTTAACTTTAAACTCTGGCAAATCACTTTCAAGAAGATAATTAATATCTACGTTAGAGTAAAAAACAAAAGTACCTTCATGTTTTTCTATTTTATTCTCTTCAAAAAAACACCCACTTGAAATCTGAAACATTTCCCCTCCATTTTTAAATTAAAAACCCACCTGAAATATTTAACATCAAATTTATAGCTATAATACTAAGTCCTTTCTTTGGTCAAGAAGGCCTTCCTCGAGGCCTTCAATCTCAAAATGCAGGTTTTAAATTCTTCTCAAACAATTCATAAACAGGACGATTCATCTGTGCTGTTGCGGCAATTAACTGTGAGAAATTAGATATACACTCCCTAACCTTTGTGGGGCTCTTTAGACCACCATCAATTAGTGCAGGTAAAAGTTGATTACTCAAAGCCAAACAAATATCTACAATTGGCTCCCAAATTTTCTCAGCATTTGATGGGGAAACATCATGACCAAAAGAAACTCTAAACAAATCAGGAACAGGTCTCCCTAAGAAACTTTCAAGACATTCTGTTATTGCAGAACAAAGTAAAGGGATCGCACCTCTGAATCTGAGATATTCTAATTGAGCCAAATCATTTCTAGATAACACATCTTTTTTACCCAGATTGATTTTTTTGTTGACTATACATTTCATTAATGAAAAAGCACAAACGATATGAGACGCTTTTGTACTGTCATTAAATATTTTTGAATAATATGAATCATTTGTCCAAATAGCCGAGCGTTGATTATACGCTATCGTAGGCTCTCCATGAAAACTCATTAGAGCTTGTCCAACTGTGTATGACGGTAAAAGGTTTGGCTTTCTACGTATAACACTTTCAGCACTACCTCTGCGCCCTCCTTCATACTCAGCATCGGGAATAGATGCAAATTCCACTTTCAAACGTTTTTGAATTTTATCTGTGCTTCTAAAATCGGATGCCTCAACTTTATTTTGACTATTGTTATACTGAATAATGTTTTGAATTAAGTCAGCATCTCCATCTTTAACTTTTATGAACCTTGCTTGTACTTTAACATTTTCAGCCGGTAAGCGAGACAAAGATCCAAGAGCGCCAGTTGTTTGTGCGCCATTGACAATTGACATGCCCCTCACTTCTAGATTCTTAATTTTTTCATTATAGCTATAATCATGAACCAGGATTGTAACACCATTATTAAATGCCCAAAAATTACCTGCTGATTTTTCAGCGCTATTTCTTATCCCATTATTAATATTAGAATCAGTTGACCTTGAGCCTAGATAATCTCTTACGTTCGCAGAAAAAATATTTAACTTATGTTTTTTATAAGCTCTAGCTAAATCCTTACCCTGAATAGTGGTACAAAATGAAATCCACTCCCCACCATTAATTTCATAACCTCCATCGACGACTTTTATGTTAAAAGTTTCATCAACCAATATAGGTGAAAGAGATTCGCTGTACCACTCAGTTAATTTTTCAGCTCCAACTTCAACCGCATGTACTTGAACTTTCGCATCTTTGAAATCATGCTGTAAAATGGTGTTTGCTGTTTGCTGAACAGTAACCAACTCCTGACCAACATTTTTAGATAGCGGCAAGTTGTGAACGTACCATACATATAATGTTTTTATTTTAGACTGCCTGATTAGATCCCTAATCTGTTTTGCTGAAGAGTTTATTCTTTCTGGTACTTCCTTTAAGTCTCTTTGCAAAAGCCATGCTAAAGCAATATTAAGGTCACTAGCTTTGTTTGCTGGAGCTTCTTGTCTATCCTTTCCTGAAAAGTAACATTGAGCAAGGACGGCAAATTCCTCCTCTTCATTGATATAAACCAAGTCACATTTTTTGTCATCATGGCCATCTGTAATGGAATCAGCAGCAACACCATCAATATCATCTATTCGAAAGTGCAGCGCTAAGGCAAATAAAGCTAATCCATTATCACCATAAGACTTCAGATCCTCTCTGTTTTCATAGGCTTGTATCCATGTACTCATGCTCATTCCTTAGTTGATTAAAACTTGAGATTAACGCTTACATCTTATACGTTCAACTGCATTTTCTGCGTTAGCGCGCGCTCGTAGCCCCGCCACGCCTGCCCGCTTTAGGGAGTGGTTTTCATGCAGTTGCATGATAGGCTCTAAACCGCGCCTTATCTGGTCTGGGAAGTAAAAATGCAAGTGCATAAAGTCATGCGATTTCATGCAGTATAGACATGCACTCAGGCTACAGACATCAAAAAACCCGGCACTGGCCGGGCTTAAGTGAGCTTTTCTGTTCAGGTCAAAACAGCTTTCTTTTTTTTCTGTAGTGGCACAGTAAATTTGGCCACCTGATTAAAGGTGATATTCTCACCTCAACACAAAACAGGTGACTTAATGAACAAGAAAACTAAGCGTACTTTCACCCCCGAGTTCAGGCTGGAATGTGCACAGCTGATTGTTGATAAGGGCTACTCCTATCGACAAGCCAGTGAAGCGATGAATGTCGGTTCTACCACGCTTGAGAGCTGGGTACGCCAGCTCAGGCGAGAGCGCCAGGGAATTACGCCCTCTGCCACACCGATTACTCCAGACCAGCAACGTATCCGCGAGCTGGAAAAGCAGGTTCGCCGTCTGGAGGAGCAAAATACGATATTAAAAAAGGCTACTGCGCTCTTGATGTCCGACTCGCTGAACGGTTCACGATAGTTGCCAGATTGAGTGACAACCACACGGTTGTCAGCCTGTGCTCCGCGCTGGAAATACACCGCAGCAGTTACCGGTACTGGCGAAAACGACGCGATATGGTTAATCCGGGACACGTCAGGTTGTGCAGCGAAATACGTCGGGTGTGGAACCAGAGCCGGGGCTCTGCGGGGGCACGCACTCTGGCTGACATGCTGACCCAAAACGGCGTCCCGATGAGCCGTTACCGTGCCGGACGCCTGATGAAATATCTGAACCTGAGCAGTTGTCAGCCCGGAAAACATCAGTACAAAAATGCCCGTCAGGCGCATACCTGCCTGCCGAATCTGCTCGAGCGTCAGTTCGCTGTGCCCGAGCCAGACCGGGTGTGGTGCGGAGATATTACGTATATCTGGGCCGGAAATCGCTGGTGCTATCTGGCGGTCGTCATGGATCTTTTTGCCCGCAGGGTTATCGGCTGGAGTCTGTCAGTACATGCCGATACCGCACTGATAAGCAGTGCCCTGCGGATGGCCTATGAGACGCGTGGTCAACCGCATGATGTCATGTTCCATAGCGACCAGGGAAGCCAGTATACGGGCCTGAAATATCAACAACTTCTCTGGCGTTACAGAATAAAACAAAGCGTCAGTCGACGGGGAAACTGCTGGGATAACAGTCCAATGGAACGCTTTTTCCGCAGTCTGAAAACAGAATGGGTGCCGACGGATGGTTATGCAGGCAAGGATGAGGCCCGGCAGCAAATTAATGATTACATATTGAACTACTACAATAGCGTCAGACCTCACCATTATAACGGTGGACTGACGCCGGAAGAGTCAGAGAACAGATACCATTCTTACTGTAAAACCGTGGCCAATATTACTGTGCCACTACAACAGGTGTTTGTGCGGCAACTGCGCCTGTTTGTATTGGTGTTGCTGCATTAGTGGGCGGAATTCTCGCATCAGTCGGAACAGACCTTCTGTTTGGAACCTTATATGTTTCACCACAGGGGAGAAACTAATATGCAACTAACAGAAGCTCAACTGATGACCCGCGTTCCTGTCTGGCACGCATTATCGGAGCTGTTTACCGGGCGCGAACTCCAGGACTACGACTACCGATGGATGGCGCAGAAGTTAAAGGACTCTGGTTTAAGCCGGGAAGAGATCTTTATGATTCTGGATGAGGAAGTTGCCCCTGCCCTCCAGTCAAATCTTCTCTACAACCCAACGCCGGTGATGGACGGTTGGTCAGAGGAAGATATTAAACAGCTCGTGACAGAGTATGTATATAAGAAGCCGACAATTATCGAGCGCATCATTCCAACCCACTTACTGCTGAAACAGCGACGTAAACACATTCAGGATGAACTCAACAAGCTTTCCAATGAGCTGGGTAAGTGCTCCTGAAAGAGTTTTAAGCGAGGCAATTGGCATACGTTTAGGTATACACCCAAAAGCCAGGCTCATGCAGTACAGGAAATAAGACGTTGTGAAATTAAAGATGCCGTGAATATATTCACTTTCACCTGATAAACGGACACTCCCTCACGGAAGTGTCCGTTTTGTCTTTCAAACGTTAGCTGCGGGTTACGCGCCTACCGGCACATCGTGCGCGGTGTTTTTCAACGCCGGTCCGGTGTACTTCTCGATCTGCAGCTGCGACATCTGGCCACAGTTCCCCTGCGCCAGGCTGGAGGAGCCGACGTCAAAGGTCAGACAGTTGACGTTACCGTTTTTACACAGCGATCCCGGCTGTGACGGATCGGCCGGGTCAAACCATGCCCCTTCGCTGATGCGCACCACGCCTTCGCGAACGTTATCGGTAATCACCGCTCCGACCAGGATCTGCCCGCGATCGTTAAAGGCGCGAACCAGATCGCCTTCGCTGATGCCGCGCGCGCTCGCATCTTTCGGATGGATCCAGATGGCTTCGCGATCGGCTACCGCGTATTTCTTGCGCAGCGGCGTATTATCGAGCTGAGAGTGCAGACGGTTAATCGGGTGACCGGTATTGAGCGACAGCGGATATTTCTCGGCTTCCGGCCCGCGATACCACTCGTGCGGCGGCATCCAGGTTGGAATCGCTTTACAGTCCTCGTAGCCCATTTTGGCGATGGCGTCAGAGTAGATCTCGATCTTCCCTGACGGCGTCCCCAGAGGGTTGAGCAGCGGGTTCTCGCGGAAATCGGCGAAACGCACCCACTGGGTGTTCTCTTGCGGGATCGGGAAGCGAATGTAGTTATTGGAAGCCCAGAACATATCAAACGGCGGCAGAGCCACGCGAGCGTTGCGCGCCTGGGCTTTCATCTCGTCATACATGCCCTTCAACCACAGCATCTCATCTTTGCCTTCGGTAAAGGCCTCGTGCACCCCAAGGATCTCGGAAATCCCCGCAAAGACATCAAAGTCGTTTTTCGCTTCGTTCTGCGGCGGTACGCACTGGCGCAGCGGGAAGACATAAAGCTGCGAATAGTCACCGCCCATATCCATGTCGTTGCGCTCGTAGGTGGTGGTCACCGGCAGTACGATGTCGGCATGTTTTGCCGTCGCCGTCCAGTATGGTTCGTTCACCACCACGGTTTCCGGATGCTGCCAGGCTTTCACCAGGTTGTTGGTATCCTGATGCTGGTGGAAGGTGTTACCGCCCGCCACGTACACCATTTTAATATCCGGATAGGTGACTTTCGTGCCGTTATAGTCGATGGTCTTGCCTGGGTTCGCCAGCGCATCGGCGATGCGCGCCACCGGGAACGGCGTAATATCTTTCGCCGCCGGCGACGTTGGGCTACCGGCGGAGATCCCCGCCAGAATGCCGCCGCGCGCGGTTGGGCTACCGCCGGAAGAGTAGTGATAACTAAAGCCGAAACCGCCGCCGGGCAGGCCAATCTGCCCCAGCATCGCCGCCAGCGTCACCATCATCCAGTGGGCCTGTTCGCCATGATGCTGACGCTGGATGCCCCAGCCGCCCATGATCATGGTGCGATGCTTCGCCATATCTCGCGCCAGCTGCTTGATGGTCTCAGCATCAACGCCGCTGATATCCGCAGCCCAGTCGGCATCCTTGACGACGCCATCTTCTTTACCGTTCAGGTAGGCTTCAAATTTATCGAACCCTACGGTGTAGGTTTTCAGGAAATCAGGGTTATGCAGATTTTCAGCCAGCAGCGTATGGGCCACCCCCGCCATCAGCGCGCAGTCGGTGTAGCTGCGCGGGGCGATCCACTCGGCGCCTAACTCACGCGCGCTGTCGCTGCGCACCGGGTCGATACAGATCATCCGGGTGCCCTTTTTCTTCAGCGCTTCAAAGCCTGTCTGGCCGACGTGGTCCGGCAGGTTCCAGCTGTTTTTCAGCGTGATCATTGGGTTACAACCGATCATCACCACCAGCTCGCTGTTATCAATCACGTTTGGCCACGCGGTCTGCTGTTCGTAAACCTCAACGGAACCGACCACGTGCGGCATAATCACCTGCGCCGCGCCGGTGGAGTAGTCACCGGAATAGCCGACAAAGCCGCCCGCCAGGTTCATCATGCGCTGCAGCAGCGTTCTTGGGTTGTGGAACATCCCGACGCTTTTCCAGCCGTAAGAACCGGCATAAATAGATGATGGGCCATGCTCTTTTTGCAGACGGCTGATTTCACCCGCCACCAGATGCAGGGCTTTATCCCAGCTGACGCGGACCCACTCATCGCGGCCGCGCAGCTCCGGCTTACCGTTTTTCGCCCCGCCTTCTAACCAGCTTTTACGCACCATCGGATATTTAATCCGGTTTTCGGCGTGAACCTGATACGGCGCCATGGTAATCAGTTCGTTGGGATACGGATCGTCTTTAATCGGGCGTACGTCCACCATTTTGCCGTCGCGGACGATGGCTTCAAACGCGCCCCAGTGGGCGCCGGTGAGAATCCCGCTTTCCGCCTGGCGCAATGCAATAAACTGCGGCATCGCCTGGCTGATGGCCTCCGCCAGCGCCGAACGCGGCCATAACCCCGCCAGCAGCGGCGCCGCCATCAGGGCGCTGGCGCCAGCCAGAAAACGGCGACGCGTCAGATTCATACCGGGTTCCTGGCTCTGATCCGCCATGTCATAATCGTTATTCTTTTTCATCATGGCTCCTTATTGTTTGTCCTGTTTGGCCGCTGCTGGCATGTCGCTCGCATGTTTTTGTACGTACTGGGTCAGGAGACGAACCTGTTCCTGAGTCAGTGAAGTACGGCCGGACATACCTTTAACCACCCCAATCCACTGGTTGGCGTTAAAGCGATTCAACTCGGTCAGGCCATGACAGCCGGTACAGTTGTTAGCCATTAATTCAGAAGCGTAACTCCAGATTTTTTGTTGATCGCCAATCAGATTTTTCGCCGGCAGCCAGACCTGCAGATCGACTTCATGCCAGACCTGTTTGGTCTCTTCATCGGTAACGGAACCAGAGACTTTTAACGCTTTGCGAGCTTCTTCGCCCAGCAGCGCGCTCATAATGCGTTTGCCGCGCGCGGCGTAGAAGGCTTCGGTGACGCCATCCTGTTGCCAGCCATGAACATCCGCCAGCACCATGTCGCCTTCACGTTTCACCACTTTCACTTCAGTGGAGGCCATCAGGTTACCGTCGTTATGGTCGCCCGCTTTCTCGCTCAGCCAGAACGGCTGGGTCTGAATGGTGTAAAGGGTGGTCGCGGTCGCCGGGGTTTTCGCCGCCGCGTTAGCGAGCTCGCTGGCCCCTGCCGCCGCCAGGCCGCTCATGTTCGGCAGAATATGCGCCACGCCTTTATGGCAGTCGATACAGGTTTCGCCCTCTTTGATCGCCACCGGGTGCTGCTTACGGGCTTCAGGGGTTTGCGCCAGAATATCCATCGCTTTATAGTCGTGGCAGGAACGGCAGGTCGCCGAATCGCTCTTCTTCAACCCATCCCAGACGCTCTGGGCCATCGCCAGTTTATGCGCCTCGTATTTTTCCGGGGTGTCGATTTTGCCGGTCATTTCACCCCAGACATCTTTCAGGGCGCCAATTTTGGTCAGCATATAATCGATCGGCTGATGAGGAACGTGGCAATCGGCGCACTCGGCGCGAATACCTTTATCGTTCTGGAAATGCACACTGCCCTGATATTCCGCCAGAGGCTGCTGCATGGTATGACATGACACACAAAATTCGGTATCGCTGGTTTTATGCATAATAGTCGCGGTACCAGCCAGCAATACCACGCCAATAATGATCCCAACCAGCAAGGCGATAAATATAATTTTTCGCCTACCAGAGCGTTCCAGTGAAAGTTTACTCATCTTATTATTTAACCCTTTTCCTAAATGAAAGACGCAAAAGTCCCTGCCAGATGGCAATCGTTATATAAATAAATCTATAACGATTGCTCTCACCTTCTAATCCAACTAAATTTTTGGAAATTTTCGGAGCCAGGATAATCAGCCGGGGATGATTATCCTGTGATTTCAGAGCGATAACCCATTGCAAATCCAATATGCCTTCGAGCAATACTCACGTTATTTTAATTATTGCAGTGTAGCGGCTTGTTCTTTTTTAGCCCGGTCAATACTACGAATGATAATTTCTCGCTGAGCATCATCCGCCGGTAACAGTTGCAGCATCAGCTGCCACGCCGCGATCGCTTTGTCATACTGCTGGTGCTCAAAGGCGTTAAACGCCGCCAGGCTAAGCACCCGTACATCGTTATGGTTATTCTTCAGCAACGTATCGAGCAGTTGCTGGGCTTCACGGCTATCGTTGGGATCCGTAGAGTGAAGTAACGCTTCGGTATATCCCAGTTGCGCATCGGCGTTGCCTGGCGCCAGCTGTCGCGCCTTATCAAACGCCTGTAACGCGGCGCCTGGATTATTGAGCACCAGTTGCAGCCTGCCGAGCATCGTCCAGCTCAGCTGGTCGGCCGGGTATTGCTGCAGGCGGGTGCGTAGCCCCAGCGCCAGTCGAAACAGCTCTTCTTCCGACAACGGTTTACCCTGTGGATCCATCACCCGCTGCATCAGCTGCGGCGTTTGCTGGACAACTTGCTGCCACTCAACCACGCGAGTCATGTAACTCGTTCGGATAAAAACCCCTACGCATAAAGAGGTTAGTATAATAACCCCAAGAATATACACCCAATAACTACTATTTTTGTGATTCGTTTCGGCAGATTCGGGCAAATCTTCCAATAAATTCAAGCGTAAATCGTCAACCAGCTGCTGTTGCTGCGCCGCATTCACCGCTGAAAGATCTTCATCAAGCTCCTGCAGGCGCGCCCGATAAATCATATGGTTCATGGTATTGCGGTCAACGCGCTGCCTGCCGCTCCACGGAATAAACAGCAGCGCCGCGGTTCCCAGCAGTAACACCAACATGATGAGCAAAGCGACAATCATTTCAGGGTCCTTTTATTGTCATCAAGCAGCGCCTTTAAGCGTTCCTGTTCCTGCGCGCTCAGCTCGCTGACGCGTTCAGCCCGTGAGCGACGGCTTAAACGGAAAATCACCAGCGCGCCGCCCACAACGAAACAAGCCGGCAGCAGCCAGAGGATAATCGTCGCGGGGGTCACCGGCGGTTCGTAGGTCACGAAGTTGCCGTAGCGCGCCACCATGTAATCGGTGATTTGCTGATTGCTTTGTCCCTGCTCCATCAATTGCCAGACCTTTTTGCGCATGTCGGCGGCAATCATCGAGTTCGAATCGGCAATACTGTTGTTCTGGCATTTCGGGCAGCGCAGCTGTTCGGTCAACTGGCGGAACTGCTGCTCCTGAGCCTCATCTTTAAATGGATAGGTATCAATCGCCGCCAGCGCCTGAAACGAGAACAGCGCCGTCAGTAAAGTGATGAGCAGATATTTCACGCGCCCCCCTGCTGGCTGTATTTATTCCACAGCGGCAGAATCTCCTGCTGCCAGACCCGCTCGTTCACATCGCCGGCATGGCGGTAGCGGATAATGCCTTTGCCGTCGATGAGGAAAGTTTCCGGCGCGCCATACACGCCAAGATCCAGCCCCAGCATACCGTCGCCGTCAAACACTCCCAGCGCATACGGGTTGCCCAATTCGTGCAGCCAGTTCACCGCTTTCTGGCGATCGTCTTTATAGTTGATGCCAACGATGCGAATGCCCTGCGCCGCCAGGGAGCGCAAATACTGATGCTCCGCCCGACAGGTGGGGCACCAGGTGGCCCAGACGTTAATCAGCACCGGTTTACCATTGATAATGTTAGAGGGATCCAGCATGACATCCGGTTTTTCCAGCGACGCCAGGCGGAAATCCGGCAGAGGCTTACCCACCAGCGCTGATTCAAGCACGGTAGGATCGTCGCCGTCACTATTGCGCATCAGTTGCCACATCAGCGCTGCCGCCAGAATCAGGAAGATAGCCAGCGGTAAATATAAGACTTTGCGGTTCATCACGCGTTCTCCGGCAGTGATTTACGTAAGCGATAACGTGGGTCCAGAATGCACAGCACGCCGCCAAACGCCATTAACATCCCGCCGAACCAGATCCAGCGAACAAAAGGTTTATAGTACAAGCGCACCGCCCAGCTACCGTCGGCCAGCTCTTCACCCAGCGCAGCGTACAGGTCGCGCGCCAGCCCACCGTCGATGGCGGCTTCGGTCATCTCCATCCGGCTGCTGCTGTAAATGCGTTTCTCCGCCCGCAGCGTACTCACGTGACGGCCATTCTGCGAAACTTCGATCACCCCTTCACCGCCAAAGTAGTTCGGCCCGGTGATATCCCGCACGTCACGGAACACAAAGTGATACTGGTGGATATCGACGCTATCGCCCGGCTTCATTCTCACGTCGCGTTCGATGCTGTAATTCTGACTGAAGGCGATGCCAATGACGGTGACCACCAGCCCCACATGGCCGGCGACCATTCCCCAGTGGCTGCGTCCGAGGCGGGTCAGCCCGCGCCAGAAGGGGTGGCGGTCGGTGGCGCGCTCCACCACTTCCATCACGGTAAGCACGAATGCCCACAGCGACATCAGCAGGCCAACTACGGTCATGGCTTTAATACGATCCTGCATCAGCCACGGCAGTGCGATGGCCAGTACGACGGCAACCACCGCGGCAATCAGCAGCCGCTTACGCAGCTTGTGGAATTCATCGCGACGCCAGCGCACCAGCGGCCCGATCCCAAGCAGCAACGAGAACGGGATCATCAGCGCAATAAAGAGGGAATTAAAGAACGGCTCGCCGATAGAAATGCTGCCTAGCCCCAGTAGCTTGTGTATCAGCGGCAGCAGCGTCCCCAGCAGTACCACCAGCATGGCGGCAATCAGCAGCACATTGTTGCCCAGCAACAGCGACTCGCGCGACCACAGTTCGTGACGCACCCGGGAACGTACCTTGCCGCCTTTGATGGCGAATAACAGCAGCGAACCGCCGATAGTGATCACCAACAGCGCCAGAATAAACATGCCGCGCGTAGGATCGGAAGCGAAGGAGTGTACGGAAATCAGTACCCCGGAACGCACCAGGAAAGTGCCCAGCAGGCACAGCGAGAACGCCAGAATCGCCAGCAGTACGGTCCAGGATTTAAAGCTGCCGCGCTTTTCGGTGACCGATAGCGAGTGAATCAGCGCCGTTCCCGCCAGCCACGGCATCAGGGAGGCGTTTTCTACCGGATCCCAGAACCACCAGCCGCCCCAGCCGAGCTCATAATAGGCCCACGCCGACCCCAGCACGATACCGACCGTCAGAAAGCTCCACGCCGCCAGCGTCCACGGGCGTGACCAGCGCGCCCACGCGCTATCAAGGCGCCCGGTCATCAGCGACGCAATGGCGAAAGCGAAGGCCACGGAGAAGCCCACATAGCCCATGTACAGCATCGGCGGGTGGAAGATCAGCCCGATATCCTGCAGCATCGGGTTCAGATCGCGCCCCTCGATGGGGAAATCAGGTAGCGTGCGCACGAACGGATTTGAGGTCAGCAGGATGAACGCCAGGAAGCAGAAGGAGATCATCCCCATTACCGCCAGCACCCGCGAAGAGGCTTCCAGCGGAATATTACGGCTCAGGGCCGCGACCGCGCAGGTCCAGCCGCTCATCAGCAATACCCACAGCAGTAACGATCCCTCGTGGGCCCCCCAGGTCGCCGCTACGCGATACCACACCGGCAGCAGCGTATTCGAGTTACTGACGACATACAGAACGGTGAAGTCATTCACCACAAAGGCGTACACCAGAATGAGAAACGCCCCGAGGATGGCGGCAAACATCGCTACCGACAGCGGCTTCGCCAGCGCCATCATCCGCGCATCCTGCCGCATCGCGCCCCAGGAGGGAAATAGCGCCAGCAGGCAGGAAATGCCCAGCGCCAGGCACAGCAGGAAGAGGCCGATTTCAGGGATCATTGCGCGGCTCCCTGTGGCTTCTCAGCCGGATGATGATTCTCTTCCATCGCTTCTTTCACTTCCGGAGGGGTGTAATTTTCATCGTGTTTCGCCAGCACTTCCTTCGCGCGGATATGCGTCCCGTCCTGCAGCGTCCCCTGGGCTACAACCCCCTGCCCTTCGCGGAACAACGCCGGCAGGATCCCGGTATAGCTCACCTCGACGACGCCGCGGGCATCATAAAGTTTGAAGGTCACATCGAGGGTTTTATCGTCACGCTTCACGCTGCCGGGCATCACCATGCCGCCGATACGTAGACGCTGCCCCGGCTCTGGCTTCTGGCCATTTTCCCGTTTGCCGTATATCACTTCGCCTGGGGTATAGAAGAGATCGATATTGGAGCTTAATGCATACATCACCAGACCAACGGTCAGCGCCAGCCCCCCAATCACTCCGCAGGCGAGCCAGAGACGAACTTTACGCCGAGGATTCACAACGCATCTCCCTTCATTGTGCTTTGCTTACGCGCCGCCGATACCCGCCGCTCGCGCGCCATCTGCCGGCGTACATCCGCCAGCAACGCCCGGCGCTGCCAGCGGGTATGGATGAACAAAATCAGCAGCGCGATGACCGTCACTGCAACCGCCAGCCAGACATAAAAGGCGTAGCCGCCCATCTGCCAGAAATCGCTCCAGGAGTGAAAAGCGCTGGTCATGAGTTCTCCTCGCGCTTACTAGCGCCAGCCAGCGCCACGACCCACGGACGGCGGCGCTCCTGCAACAGAATTAAATTACGCATACGCATTAATGTCAGAGTAATAAAGAGGAATAAGAAACCGAAAATGGTTAAACGCAACGGCATGCGCATCGACGGATCGATGGTTTTCTGCATATTGGTCGAGCCCTGATGCAGGGTGTTCCACCACTCCACGGAATAATGAATAATCGGCAGGTTGACCACCCCGACCAGCACCAGTATCCCGGCGGCGCGCCCGGCCAGCCGGCGATCGTCAAAAGCGTGATACAGGCCAATCACCCCGACGTATAAAAACAGCAGGACCAGTTCGGAAGTCAGACGCGCATCCCAGACCCACCAGGTTCCCCACATCGGTTTTCCCCACGCGGAACCGGTCACCAGCGCAATAAAGGTGTAAACCGCGCCTGGCAGCGCCATCGCAATCACCGCTTTATCCGCCATTTTCATCTGCCAGACCAGGCCGACAAAAGCGGTCACGGCCATTGAGCCGTAAATCCCCATCGACCACATCGCCGCCGGGACGTGCAGATACATGATGCGATAGCTTTCACCCTGTTGATAATCTGCCGGGGCGTAGACAAATCCCCAAACGCAGCCCACCACCAGAAACAGCGCGCTGAGGATAGCCATCAGCGGAATGAATCGTCCGCATACGCTATACAGGCGCTCTGGAATGGCGAGTTGATGTAACACTTTCCACATTTTTTTTGCCTCATTGCCCCGAGGGAACGGGAATTATTGCACGCTAATTCTGAGTGCCGCCGCGGTAGCAAACGGACTTAAGGTGGCGCTTCCCGCCAGAAAGGCGCCAAGAATGGCCATATAGCCGTCAACCGGCAACTGCATCTGCGCCGCGCCCACGGCGGCGGTGGCGAAAATCAGTAACGGAATCATCAGCGGCAGCACCAGCAGGCTCAGCAATACGCCGCCGCGCCGCAGGCCGACGGTCAGCCCCACGCCGATGGCGCCAATAAAGCTCAGCGTTGGCGTGCCCATCAATAGCGTCAGGGCCAGCACCTGCCACTCCGCGGTCGAAAGTCCGAATAACATAGCGATCAGCGGAGAGATTATCAGCAGCGGCAGCCCGGAGACCACCCAATGCGCCGCGATTTTTGCCAGCACCACCAGCGACAGCGGCACCGGCATCAGCATCAGTTGCTGCAGCGAGCCATCCAGCCAGTCATCGCGAAACAGCCGGTCCATTGCCAGCAGCGAAGAGAGTAACGCGGCCACCCAGACAATGCCCGGCGCAATCTGCCGGAGCAGCTGCGGTTCAGGGCCGATACTGAGGGGGAACAGAGTGATAATAATCAGGAAAAACCACAGCGGGTTGATAATTTCGGCGTAATTGCGAAAGGCGAGGCGCAGGTCGCGCCAGAATATCTGCTTGATCATGCCGCGACCGCCTCATCGTCGCTCAGCATAATCGTGCGTAAAGGAACGCAGAGCGGGCGCAGAGGTTGATGGGTGGTCAGGATGACCGCACCGCCCTGGCCGACGTGCTGCTCCATTCGGGTGGTCAGCGTTTGCACGCCAGCCGCATCGAGCGCGGTGAAGGGTTCATCTAAAATCCAGAACGTCGCGCGGCTGAGCCATAGTCTCGCCAGCGCGACGCGCCGCTGTTGCCCGGCAGAGAGTTGCGCTACGGGAACATCTTCAAAGCCCACCAGCTCAACCTGCGCCAGCGCCTGCCAGCGCGCCTCAATGGTCGCCTCAGGATGGTAAAAGCGCAGATTTTCGTCCGCCGTTAGCGCCCCTTTAACCCCCACCTGATGACCGAGCCACAAGAGCTGCGCGTGCCAGCTATCGCGAGTACGCCGCAGCGGTTTGCCCTGCCAGAGAATTTCCCCTTCTTCTGGCGTCGATAACCCGGTCAGGAGGTGTAATAACGAGGTTTTTCCCGCGCCGTTGGGGCCTGAAATTTGAATAATCTCGCAGGGTTGTACCGCAAACGATAGGTGGGTAAAAAGGGTTCGTTCATCCCGCAGGCAGGCGATATTTTTTATTTCCAGCATCAGAAAGCAGGTCCAGTCCGGGGGTCAGCGCATTCAAGTGCCTTATTATAACGAAAGAAAACAATCTGTTTTGCTGAATATATTAAAAATTTTGAACCCGCGCTAAACGGGTAAAAATGCTAAAAACTCATAATCGAACGTGCCAGTAGCGGTTGCATTTTCACCACTACCGGCATTCCTTTCTTTAGCGATGCAAGCGTAAGGTACTGGCAATAGAGGATATCGCCGCAATAGCGCAGGCGAGGCCAAACACATAAACGGCAAACTGTGCGCCGCCTGGGCCGGTTAAGCCGTTCAACAGCGCAATAACCATCGCCACCAGCGCCGCACCGATGGACAGCCCAGTCGTCCTGGCGGTGGATAATACCCCGGAGGCCGTTGCCGTGCGATTTGCTGAGACATTAGCAAACATCTCCTTATTGTTTGGCGGCAGGAATAAGCCATACCCCACCCCGCAAACGGCGGTCCGCCACAGAAAATCATTCACCGTTGCAGCGCCCGGCAACAGTGCCAGCGAGCCTAAGCCAAGACAAAAGATAACCACCCCGACAGTTGAAATCTGCGTCGGATTAAAACGGTTTGACAGTCTTCCCGCTACCGGGGCGCAGAAGGCGACAGCCACCGGCCACGGCGTAAAGATAAACGCCGATTCCAGTACTGAGTAATGGTAGGTATGTTGCAATACAAACGGTAAACCGACCAATGCCATTCCCTGAGCGATGAACAAAGAGCTGGACGAGATCACCGCCAGGGTATATTGGCGTGAGCGAAATATATCAAGCGGCAATAGTGGATGCTTCGCTCTCGTCTGGACGATAATAAAGAAAGCAAATAACGTCACTGACGCCGCCGCGCAATAGATAAGCGTCAGGCTCTCCCAGCGGCCAATTTGATCGACCGCCACCACCATCAAGCCCAATGCCGCCGCTGAACTCACGGCCCCGGCCCAATCAAAGCCCTGCTCCTTTTCGTTATCCTCCCCTAATGAAATCAAGGAGAAAACAATCGCAGCGACGCCAGGCAGGATATTGATATAGAAAAGCCACGGCCAGGAGAGCGACGAGATGATAAACCCGCCCAGCGCCGGACCGATTGCCGTGCCAACCGCGAAGGCCAGCGCATTCAGCCCGAAAATCGTTCCTAGCGCGCGGGGTGGGAAAATAACCCGGTACAAGCCCAGCCCCACGCTTATCATAACCGCATAGCTTACCCCTTGCAGTATCCGCATGGTAACCAGTACGCCCAAGGTCGGCGCAAGGCTACAGCCCATCGAAGAGAGCGTAAATAACACCATTCCCGCCGTATAAAAACGCTTCTCACCGATTCTGCTGCCCAGCGACGCGCAAATCAGCATCGTCGCCGCGCTGGCTACCTGATAGCCGTTGGTGATCCAGATACCGGACGCCGAATCGACCCGTAACGCATTGGCAATCGAAGGCAAGGCGACATTGACAATGGAACTATCCAGCGCCGCCATTAGCACGCCAATTAATATGGCCGCGGCGGCTAAATAGCGCCTCGGCGCCTCAAAACCTTGATCAAGTGAACAACTACTTACCAGCGACATATCCGCAGGTCCTTATCAAAACAGATCAAATGGTTTTATTGTTATGAATGTCGCCAGAGGGAAAAACCAGAGAATAAAATCGAGATTATTAGCGAAAAAATCGATGGCCGTTCGTCACCGCGATAATCATCGCTATATTCGTCAATAATTAAAAATCTGATGACAAAGTAGTCACCAAAATTTATAAATATGCTGGCGGTTAGAAAATAACGCTCATATAAGGTTTAAGATGAAGCTTAATGAACTTCTGGCGTTCGTTACTGTTGTGGAAACGGGGAATATCACCCTGGCGGCAGAACGTCTGAATCGAGTGCAATCCAGTATTTCCCATCGGATACGCAGCCTGGAAAGTAGCCTGGATGCCACGCTATTAGACAGGAAGAACGAGGGGTGCATCCCAACCGAGCAGGGAAAGATTTTGTATGAATATGCCCTCAAAATGCTTAACCTGGCGGATGATTGCAAACACAACATTACCCTTTCAAAAAGACGCCGATTAACGATTAAAATCGGCATCATTGAATGTTTGCCGCCCTATGTTATCAGCGCATTGATTGATTCAGGCCATGACTTAGGCTGGGATATTGATGTTTCAATCGGCAATACCAGCAGTTTACTTAATGCTTTCGATAGACACGAATATGATGCGGTCATTATTGGCGCGGGCTTCTCCTCCCCACAGCATACGCGCGCTATGTTGCTCACCAGTGAGTTAGTGATTATCACCGCGAAAGATCATCCAGCCATCACCGCGACCTCCGCTCTGGATGACAATGTCTTTTTATTGAGTAGTAAAAAATGCGCAACTTCAATGCGCAATCTGGATATGTTATTCCGTGAAGGCAACATTACTCCCAGGCGCGTCGTGGAGTGCGGCTCTTACCCGGTGCTGTTCTCAAATATCGCCGATGGCAAAGGGGTCTCGCTGGTGCTGCGTTGCTCAATCAGCGATGAGATCCAGCAAAAAATAAAAATCCATCCATTAACAGGTGAGTTTAATGATTTCGGAATTGAGCTGCTCTGCCGCCCTGAGGGCGTCCATTTCGATTTGCAGCAGTTGAACCTCATGGTGGCATCCGTATTTCAGGATCCACGGCTGCGTGAGACTGGCTATTAATTCCGTCCGCCGGGATAATTTGATAGCCGGACGAGCATTTTTTAATCCTGGCGAAACCTGCTGTATCAAAATGCATCCCGGCAACCAGTATCTGTTCAGCGCAGACCTTTTCAAGAAGGCGAATGCGCGTCTCCTGCGCCAAAAGCGGGTCGAAGTCGAAGGCTATCGTGACCTCGGGGTCTAATAACTGAATATGGGGAAAATGCACAATATCCCCCCACACTAATACGCGTTCTATGCTTCCAGAGAGGAGATACCCCGTATGGCCTGGCGTATGTCCTTTTAATGCCAGGGCACTGATACCAGCAAACACCTCGCCTTCATCAATCAGCCGTAAACGATGCTGATATGGTTTAAACACGCTGCGCGCGAACATAACATTACCTTTAACGCGTTCACTGGCCGTAACCAAATTACGGTCATCTTCGAGATAACTGAATTCATCTTGAGGTATTATCAATTCAGCACGAGGAAATACCGCGTCTTGCTGCGAATTAATTAAACCACCGATGTGATCGGGATGCGCATGGGTCAACAGTACAGCGTCAATATCCTCTGGTTTGACGCCAAGTTTAGCCAGATTATTGATCAGTTGGCCTCCCCACCCCTTAACGCCGCCAGCGCCGCTATCGATCAGGATATTCATCCCGGCTTGTTGTACCAGAAAGGTGTTTATGTTGACCGTATTCGGTTGTGCTATACGGGCGTTTGCCTGGATGTTTCTGCACTCGTCTTCATCAATTTTGGTTAACAGGCCAAAACCTACCTGCAAATAGCCATCGCTTACGGCAGTAACGCGCATATCACCGAGGACTTTACTGGGAAAAGTAGTATTCATCGTTTACTCATCAGTATCAGTGTAATCGCCAAAAACAGCCTCCATTATTAGAGGCTCTCACCGCTATGCTCTAACGGATAATTTCGATATCACCATCGATATTGTTGATTGCCACTGACCGAAGCCCCCTTCCCCCACCTGCTACGCTTACTACTCCATTCCATAAAAAAGGCTCAACCATGAATATTGATTTATCGGGGAAAGTCGCGCTGGTGACGGCATCCACGGCCGGCATCGGTTATGCCATTGCCAAAGGGCTGGCGGCCAGCGGCGCGGAAGTGATTATCAACGGCCGCAGCGAACATAGCGTTAATGCGGCGATGGCGCGGCTGCAACAGGAGGTGCCGGGATTCCGGCCCTATCCCGCGGTGGCCGATCTCAGTGACGCCGCGGGCGTCAGCCAACTGCTGCAGGCGGTGAATGAAGTCGATATCCTGGTGAATAACGCCGGTATTTACGGCCCGCAGGATTTTTACGCCACCGATGACGCCACCTGGGAAAACTACTGGCAAACCAACGTGATGTCCGGCGTTCGCCTGTCACGCGCGCTGTTGCCCGCCATGGTGCGTAGAGGCTGGGGTCGGGTGGTCTTTATCTCATCCGAATCGGCACGCAATATTCCCGCCGACATGATCCACTACGGCGTAACCAAAACCGCGCAACTGTCGCTGGCGCGCGGACTGGCGAAATACGTCGCCGGCAGCGGCGTCACCGTAAACAGCGTGCTGCCCGGCCCGACCCTTTCTGACGGTTTTGCCGAAATGATGAAAGATGAGGTCACGCGAACCGGTAAGCCGCTGGAACAACTGGCGAAAGAGTTTGTTATGGCGCAGCGCCCCGCTTCGGTTATTCAGCGCGCGGCCTCGGTGGACGAGGTGGCCAATATGGTGGTCTACGTCTGTTCGCCGCAGGCATCCGCCACCTCCGGCGCCGCGCTGCGGGTCGATGGCGGCGTAGTCGATGATATAGTCTGAATTACCCCGCTAAGCAGGGGAGCAAAGCTCCCCTTTCTCACCTGCAGTTGCGCTATTTAGCGCTAAATAGCTCAAAAGGTTTAAAACACGCCGCGATGTCGCACAAAGTGAACAGGAAGTCACATTCACGATACTTATCATTGCTGTTTTGAACATAAATAGTGGTGTTAATGTCTGTCATCAGAAGCTTACTTTTCTTTCTCGGCGCAGCGGCGGCTTCCGCCATCGCGGTACTTTGTCTATGGATGGATATCCGGGTGTTTGGCAACGATATCCCGGAGATTTCGCTTACCGAGGTAGTGCAGGAGGGCGTGCTGGCGATAATCGTGCTGATGCACTTCCTGCTGGCGAAAAAATATGAGCTCCTGCGCTACTGTAATATCCTCGTTGGCGGCTTCTTCCTGGCTATGCTGATCCGCGAACTGGATGCGCTGTTTGATCTTATTAGTCACGGCAGCTGGGTGTGGTTCGCGCTGGCAACGACGATAGCCGCGCTAATCGCTCCGCTGCGCCACGCTCGTCAAACGCTGTCGCAACTGGCGCAATACACCCGCACGCCTTACTACGGCATGATGATAAGCGGCCTGCTGGCGATTCTGGTCTTCTCACGGCTGTTCGGCATGCATGGCTTATGGTATGCCGTACTCGATGAGAACTACGCGCGGGTGGTGAAAAACACCGTTGAAGAGGGTAGCGAGTCGTTCGGCTACATGCTTTGCCTAACCGCCTCGATTGGCTACTACTGCTACTTCCGCTATCAGGCGCGGCAGAAAAGCTAATCCACTGCGCCGCCAGAATGTCGCATTCTGGCGGCAGCGCGAATCATGAATTACCCCTGAATTTTCCACTTCCGCTTGAGCACATTTTTGTCCTGGCTATCCAGCCAGTGGTTCACTTTCTCAAGCAGCGCCGGATTATCCTTATTCATCATATAGACCTTATAGCTGGCGGTGCCGGGGAACGGCGTCTCATTCGCCACGCAGAACACGCCAGGCTCCTTGCTCTGGTAGTAATCCCCTTCTATCAGGTCGGTCACCATCATATCGGCCGTTTTTTGCCGCAGCGCCTGCAGATTATCGACATTGTTCTGCACACGGATGATCTGCGCATGCTTGATATGCTCATCAACGAAACTTTGGTTGGTACCGCCGGGGTTCACAATCACCTTCACATTCGGCTGGTCGATTTTTTCAAGGCTGCCGAGCGCTGGCGCGGCGCTGCAGTTCGCCAGGGCGATTTTACCATTGGCCACCACCGGATGGCTCAGGGAGAAATCTTTTGCCCGTGCCGCCGTCTCCGTTACGCCTCCCATAGCGATATCAAACTTATCGGCTTTTAAATCAGTCGATAACGTTGGCCAACTGGTGATAATAAACGTCACCTTCACTCCCAGCGTTTTACCCAGATCGTGCGCCATATCGACGTCATAGCCGATAAGTTCACCAGCGCCGTTATGAAAGGCCAACGGCGCGTAGTCCCCCGGCACGCCGACTTTTAACTCGCCGCTTTGTTGAATCGACTGCATATCGCGCGCCTGGACGCCGCAGGCTATCACCGTCGCCATCAGGGCCACACCCAACTTTAACTTCATCTTAAATTCCTTATGATTTCATCTTCATGCCGCCAGCGACCACGGTTTTCACCACCGTTGCCGTCAGCTTTGGTAGCGCAAGCGGCGTGAGTTCACCTTGCTCCTGCGCATGGCGCAGTAATTCACAAAAGCGCGCCACCTCGTTCACCGGAAACATAGCAATATCCTGTGCAGAATATTGCCACCAGCGCAGCGCTAACAGCTGCTCAACAATCGGTTCGGCAAAACGGTATTTGATGAGCTTCGCCGGGTTCCCGCCAACCATGGTATACGGGGCAACATCTTTCACCACCAGCGCGTTGGCGGCGATAACCGCGCCATCGCCAATGGTAATCCCCTGCGCCAACGTCACGTTTTGTCCAATCCAGACATCATTGCCAATCACGATGGGGCGCGTCTGTTTTTCAAAAGCGTAAAAATGGTTTTCCCGTCCGTTATCCGCTGCCAGGGTTGCCATTAGCGCTGAATGACGGGCGTAAAAAACCGGGCTGGAGCTTGCCCACTCTAAGGGATGACGATCGCCTAATACCTGTAATCTATCAGCGATTGAGGTGTAGCGCCCAACCTGAATAAACGCCGGCAACAACGTACGGGTGTAACTGAAAGCCCCCAGCGAAGCCAACCGCTCGCCACAGCGCCCCCAATAGGTGGTATACGGTTCAGTGCATAAATTTTCTGGTACTTCAATTGGTTGCTCATCACGATAAAACGGATGGTCGCAAACCAGCCTCTGCCCGCCGAGGAAAATACGCTGACTTTGTAATAACGATCTTATTTCGCCAAATGCGATTTTCATTTTTCACCCTTTCCTGTCCAGCGTAATGTCGTCACCCAGCCAGCACACCTCCTATTGATAGCATCCATGCTTTATCCACATCACAAAATGTTAATGAAATGTTTTTGTTTTGTGATGCACAACCAGGATTCATTGCACCTTATTTGTGCAATGAATAACCAAATCCTACGCTCAGGATCCGCACACTTCCCAATAGATTAGCGTTATTGCGGGAAATACTATTTCCCGCAATAGCTGGCACACATCGTGCTTTGTTAATTGAGTATCAGAATTCTGTTAAATGAGAGCGAACTATCATTAAGGGCAGAGATGAACGATAGCAACGGCTTGTTTCACATTATTGAATCCACTTTCAGCCAGCTCACGCCGAGCGAAAAGCGTATTGGCAGCTGGCTGTTAAGCCATCGGGAGCATATCCCGTTTGAGACCGCCGACAGCATTGCGCAGGCCACCGGCACCAGCGGGATAACCGTAGGCCGCTATCTGCGCAAGCTGGGCTATCGCAATCTCGATGACGTGAAGCACAGCCTGAAGGAGCCCGCTTCAACGCCCTACCGCCAGTGGGGAGTGATCGACCGGCTTGACTCCTGGTCACAGCAGCAGGCGCAGCCGGATCGCGCCAGCCTGTCGTTGCAGATGGAGCTGGATGCCATTCGCTATGTCTATCAACTGGCGCAGGAACCGACCTTCGCCCGCGTCAGTCAACGCATCGCCGAGGCCGACGCGGTTATCATCATTGGCATTCAGTCGACCCGCGGCATCGCCAACACATTCTTCAGCCATCTGGAATACCTGCGCCCGCGCGTGACCTACGCCGACGGCAGTTCCGGTAGCTGGCTGGAATCATTGAATTCTGAATACCAGCGCCCCTATGTGGTGCTGACCGATACCCGCGCTTACTCCGTCGCCGCGCGCCAGTTTTGCCGGGTCGCCTGCGAACGCGGGGTTGCCACCGCGCTGGTCACCGATATCTGGTGTCCGTGGGCGCGCGACTATCCGGTTGATTTACTACAGGTAAAAACCGATACCGGCCACTTCTGGGATTCGCTGGCGCCGATCGGTTGCCTTTTTAATCTGCTGCTCTCCGCGGTGGTGGAACGGCTGGGGCCGAGCCTCTCCAGCCGCCTTGCCGCGAACCGCGCGCTGCAGCAGGAATTTGGTCAGTTTGAACGTTAAGGAAATTTTCGATGAGCCATCTTTCCCTGGTGGATATCGCCGCGCGTTTTCCCACGCTGCCTGTCGACCTGAAATACGCTACCGCCGATAACATTACCGGCCAACCGATTTACCGCGAAGCCCGCTGCCTGCTGCACCCCGACGCGGCCGTCGCGCTGGAGAAATCTATCGCCATCGCCGCGCTGGCGGGCTATCGCCTGCTGGTACTTGACGCCTATCGTCCACAGCGCGCCCAGCAACTGCTGTGGAATGCCTGCCCGAACCAGGATTATGTCGTACCGGCCAATATCGGCTCCAACCACAGCCGCGGCACCGCCATCGACGTAACGCTACTCGATGAACACAACAACCTACTCGACATGGGCACCGCCTTTGACGAAATGGACGATCGCTCGCATCCCTACCACCCGGCGGTAGCGCAGGAGGCCCAGCGCAATCGCCTGTTGCTGAACGCCATTATGTTCGGCGGCGGCTTTAAAGGTATTACCACGGAATGGTGGCACTTCGAACTACCGGACGCGGCCGGTTATCCGCTACTCGATGATGTTTTCGCCTGTTTCTCCCCCGCTCAGATTGACGGAGTTTCACCATGAACATGACTCGCCCAGCATCCGTAGGTTTTCGCCCGTTACTATTAGCCGCCGCGCTCTGCGCCGCCATCCCTTCCGCCTTTGCCGCGGTGCCGAAAGATATGCTGGTGATCGGCAAAGCCGCCGACCCGCAAACGCTCGACCCGGCCGTCACCATCGATAACAACGACTGGACGGTGACCTATCCGGCCTACCAGCGGCTGGTCAAATACAAAACCGATAATGGCAAAGGTTCAACCGATGTCGAAGGCGATCTCGCCGAAAACTGGCAGGCCTCCGACGACGGCAAAACCTGGACCTTCACTCTGCGCAAAGGCGCGCAGTTTGCCGACGGCTCGCCGGTGACGGCAGAGGCGGTCAAACTCTCTTTTGAACGCCTGATGCGCATTAAACAGGGGCCATCGGAGGCGTTTCCCAGCGGGCTGAAGGTGGATGTCGTCGATCCGGCCACCGTACGTTTCACGCTGCCGGAATCTTTCGCGCCGTTCCTGCATACCCTCGCCAATGACGGCGCCTCCATCATTAACCCGGCGGTGCTGAAAGCCAACGCCGCCGATGACGCCCGCGCCTATTTGGCCGAGCACACCGCGGGCTCCGGCGCGTATAGCCTGCAGCGCTGGCAGAAAGGCCAACAGTTGGTGCTGGTGCCCAACCCGCACTTCAGCGGCAATAAGCCGGCCTTTAAGCGCGTCACGGTGAAAATCATCGGCGAAAGCGCCGCCCGTCGTCTGCAGTTGACCAAGGGCGATTTGGATATCGCCGACGCCCTGCCGGTCGATCAGTTTGCGGCATTGAAGAAAGAGGACAAGGTGACGGTCTACGACTATCCGGCGCTGCGCGTCACCTATCTGTATCTCAACAACAGCAAAGCACCGATGAACCAGGCGGATCTGCGCCGCGCGGTGTCGTGGGCAACGGACTATAAAGGCATGGTCGACGGCATTCTCGGCGGTAACGGTAAGCAGATGCGCGGGCCGATCCCCGATGGCATGTGGGGTTACGACGCCAGCGCCATGCAGTATTCATTAGATCTCGACAAAGCCAAAGCGGCGCTGGGCAAGGTAGCGGATAAGCCGAAAACGCTGACGTTCCTCTACTCCGATAACGATCCGAACTGGGAGCCGATTGCGCTCTCCACTCAGGCCAACCTGCAGGCGCTGGGTATCCAGGTCAAGCTGGAGAAACTGGCCAACGCCACCATGCGCGAGCGCGTGGGTAAAGGTGATTACGACATCGCTATCGGTAACTGGAGCCCGGATTTCGCCGATCCCTATATGTTTATGAACTACTGGTTCGAGTCGGACAAAAAAGGGCTGCCGGGAAACCGCGCGTTCTACGATAACCCACAGGTTGATGCGTTGTTGAAACAGGCGGTTGCCACCACCGATCAGGCGGCGCGGACCAAAGATTATCAGCAGGCGCAAAAAACCGTCATTGATGACGCCGCCTACGTCTACCTGTTCCAGAAGAACTATCAGGTCGCCATGAACAAGGAGGTGAAAGGCTTCGTTTTCAACCCGATGCTTGAGCAGATTTACAATATCGCCGACATGCACAAGTAGCGGGCCGTCTCTCCATCTTGTCGGGTCGGGCCGTCACAGGCCCGGCCGAGGAGCGTCATCATGAGTTTCTGGGGTTTAATACGACAGCGCTGTTGGGGGCTGATATTAGTCGTCGCCGGCGTCTGCGTGATTACGTTTATTATTTCGCACCTGATTCCCGGCGACCCGGCGCGGCTGCTGGCGGGCGATCGCGCCAGCGATGAAATCGTCCGCCATATTCGCCAGCAGCTGGGGCTGGATTTACCGCTCTGGCAGCAGTTTGCCCGCTACGTTGACGCCCTGCTCCACGGCGATCTCGGCACCTCGATTCGCACCGGCCGCCCGGTACTGGAAGATTTAAAAACCTTCTTCCCGGCGACGCTGGAACTGGCCTTTTGCGCGCTGCTGATTGCCCTACTGGTCGGCATCCCGCTCGGCGTGCTGTCGGCGGTTTACCGCAATCGCTGGACCGATCACCTGGTGCGCCTGATGGCGCTGACCGGCATCTCGACTCCGGCATTCTGGCTCGGTCTCGGGGTAATCGTCTTGTTTTACGGCAAGCTCGATTGGCTACCCGGCAGCGGCAGGCTCGATGACTGGTTCGATCCGCCCACCCGCGTCAGCGGTTTTTATCTGCTGGATTCACTGCTGGAAGGCAATATTGAAGTCTTCTTCAATGCCCTGCAGCACCTCATTTTGCCGGCGGCCACCCTTGCCTTCGTTCATCTTGGCATCGTCGCCAGGCAGATCCGCTCGGCAATGCTCGAGCAGCTCAATGAGGATTACATTCGGACCGCGTTAGCCAGCGGCCTGCCGAAATTCACCATTGTGGTGCGCTATGCGCTACCCAACGCGCTGATTCCCTCCATCACCGTGCTCGGGCTGGCGCTGGGCGATCTGCTGTACGGCGCGGTGCTCACGGAAACGGTGTTCGCCTGGCCTGGAATGGGCGCTTACGTGGTGTCTTCGATTCAGGCGCTCGATTTCCCCGCCGTGATGGGCTTCGCCATCGTGGTCTCCTTTGCTTACGTACTGGTCAACCTGGTAGTCGACCTGCTCTATTTATGGATCGACCCGCGCATGGGTCGGGGAGAAAGCTAAGTGATGATGACTCAGGAACAACCGCTTCCACGGCCAAAGGCTGAAAAAAGCGGCCACTGGAAGCGTCGTTGGTGGTTGATCCGCCAGAGCCCGCTAACGCTGATTGGCGCAGCGATCATGCTGATCATGCTGTTTTTAATGATCTTCTCGCCGTGGCTGACGCCGCACGATCCTAACGCTATCAACCTTGCCGCGCGTCTGCAGGCGCCGTCGTTCGATCACTGGTTTGGTACCGACGAGGTCGGCCGCGATCTGTTCAGCCGCGTACTGATCGGCAGCCAGCAGTCGGTGGCCGCCGGGCTGGCGGTGGTATTGATCGCCGGGATCAGCGGCTCGCTGCTGGGCTGTCTCTCCGGGGTGCTTGGCGGGCGCAGCGACGCGCTGATTATGCGTCTGATGGACATTATGCTGTCGATTCCGTCGCTGGTGTTGACCATGGCGCTGGCGGCGGCGTTAGGCCCGAGCCTGTTCAACGCGATGCTGGCGATCGCCATCGTGCGTATTCCATTTTACGTGCGCCTGGCGCGCGGCCAGACGCTGGTGGTTCGTCAGCATACTTTCGTCGAGGCCTCGGTGACGTTTGGCGCCTCGCGCTGGCATCTGATCAGCTGGCATATTCTGCGTAACGCCCTGCCGCCGCTGGTGGTGCAGGCCTCGTTGGATATCGGCAGCGCGATCCTGATGGCCGCCACGCTCGGTTTTATTGGCCTCGGCGCCCAGCAGCCCACCGCGGAATGGGGCGCGATGGTCGCTAACGGCCGCAACTACGTGCTCGATCAGTGGTGGTACTGCGCCTTCCCCGGCGCGGCGATCCTGATCACCGCCGTCGGCTTTAACCTGTTTGGCGATGGCATCCAGGATCTACTGGATCCCAAAGCCGGAGGGCGCAACTAATGGAAAATCGGGTCTTAACTATCGATAACGTTCGCCTGAGTTTCCCGGTCTATCAGGGCCAGGTCAACGTGCTGAATAATATCTCGCTGCACATCGATCGCGGTGAAATCGTCGGCGTGGTGGGCGAGTCGGGTTCTGGTAAATCGGTGACCGCGATGCTGGCGATGCGGTTGCTTCCCGCCGGCAGCTATCATATTCATAGCGGCGCTATCACCCTGATGGGTCACGATATGCTCAACCTGACGGAAAAAACGCTACGCGATATTCGCGGCAGCAAGGTCGCGATGATTTTTCAGGAGCCGATGACCGCGCTTAACCCCACCCGACGCATCGGTAAGCAGATGGCAGACGTCATCCGCCAGCACCGTCCCATGTCGTTGCGTGAAGCGCGCGCCCGCGCCGTCGAGCTGCTGGCGGATATGCAAATTGCCGATCCGCAAAGCGTGCTCAAGCGCTATCCCTTCGAACTCTCCGGCGGCATGCGCCAGCGGGTGATGATCGCTATCGCCTTCTCCTGCGAACCCGACCTGCTGATTGCCGACGAACCGACCACCGCGCTGGACGTCACCGTGCAGCGTCAGGTACTGCGCCTGTTAAAGCAAAAGGCCCAGGCGACCGGCACAGCGGTGCTGTTTATCAGCCATGATATGGCAGTGGTCTCTCAGGTGTGCGATCGGCTGTACGTCATGTACGCCGGCGCGGTCATTGAAAGCGGCAACACCGGAGAAGTGCTGCAGCAGCCGCAGCATCCCTACTCTATTGGCCTGTTAAACAGCGCCCCCGACAATGGCGAACCGCGCACGCCGCTACGTTCTATTCCCGGCACCGTGCCGAATCTGGCGCGTCTTCCCGCCGGCTGCGCCTTCCGCGAACGCTGCTTCGCCGCGGGTGAAGCCTGCGGTATCACCCCCACGCTGCAGGCTCATGATAACGCCGCCGATAGACAGGCTGCCTGCTGGTACCCGCAACGGGAGAACGCCCATGTTTGAGACGCTATTAACCCTCAATGATGTGCACCTGACCTTTGCCGCGCAGAAAAACTGGCGCGGGAAAGTCATCGAACGCGTCTATGCGCTAAACGGGCTGGATATGACGGCCAGGCGCGGCGAAACCTTAGGGATCGTTGGCGAATCCGGATGTGGGAAAAGCACCCTGGCGAAGCTGCTGATGGGCATGTTAAAGCCCTCTTCCGGCCACTTCACCCGCGCGCCGGCGCGCGGCGAAAACCAGAGCGGACGCATGCAGATGGTGTTTCAGGATCCGCTCTCATCGCTGGATCCGCGGCTACCGGTCTGGCGCACCATCACCGAACCGGTGTGGATCCAGTCGCGCATGCCTGAAAAGGCGCGTCGCGATCTCGCCGAGCAGCTGGCGCTACAGGTGGGGATCCGTAGCGAATATCTCGATCGGCTGCCGCACGCTTTTTCCGGCGGCCAGCGCCAGCGTATCGCCATCGCCCGCGCGCTCTCGTCGCAGCCGGAGATAATCGTGCTTGATGAGCCGACTTCGGCGCTGGACATCTCGGTGCAGGCGCAAATCCTCAATCTGCTGGTCGAACTCCAGCAGCGGCAGAATCTCACCTACGTGCTGATTTCGCATAACGTCTCGGTGATACGCCATATGAGCGATCGGGTGGCGGTGATGTATCTCGGGCAAATCGTTGAGATGGGGGAGACGCGGCAGGTGCTGGATAATCCTGCGCATCCTTATACCCGGCTATTGATGGAGTCGGTACCGCGCATCGGTTCGCCATTAGGCGAAGGCGTGCGCAATACCGAACTACCGGGCAACCGCCGGCTACCGACGGGATGCTTCTTTCGGGAACGCTGTCCTTACGCCAGCCAGGGCTGCGAACGGCCGCAGCCGCTGGAGGCGCAAGCGAATGGCGCGCAGGTCCGCTGCTGGAAAGCACAAACAATAAGATGAGACCGGGCGCCGCCCGGTGCTACTGTTATCGGTTTGCAACGGTTTTGTGTACGGAAAACATGTGCTTTGTGTTAATTCAGAGCACATTGCGCTCCCGATATTTCTTCTGCGTTATGGCTCTCATGGCGCAGGGAGCGCACAGACCGTAGGCCGGATAAGGCGAAGCCGCTATCCGGCGCAAAAGCGGCGCCTTATCCGCGGATATTGCCCGGCGGCGCTGCGCTTGCGCGGGACTACAGATCCAGTGCAATGGGTGGCCCAGAGCCATAGGTAGCCCGGGGAAGGCGCTTACGCCGCCCCCGGGTCAGCCGTTATAAATGAATCAGAACAGCCCCAACGGCGCAGTGCCGTAGCTCACCAGCAGGTTTTTAGTCTGTTGATAGGCTTCCAGCGCCATCTTGTGGGTTTCCCGCCCGACGCCGGACTGCTTATAGCCGCCAAACGCGGCATGCGCCGGGTAAACGTGATAGCAGTTGGTCCACACTCGTCCGGCCTTGATGCCGCGCCCCATGCGGTACGCCAGGTTAGTATCCCGCGTCCACACCCCGGCCCCTAAACCAAACTGCGTCTGGTTCGCGATCGCCAGCGCCTCCGCCTCGTCCTTAAAGGTGGTCACTCCGATGACCGGGCCAAAGATCTCCTCCTGGAAGCTGCGCATCTCGTTGTGCCCTTTAATCAGCGTCGGCTGAATATAGAAGCCGCTATCCAGCTCAGCGGTAATGCTCGCCCGATCGCCGCCGGTGAGGATCTGCCCGCCTTCATCACGAGCGATCTTGATATATGACAGGATCTTATCGAACTGCTGGCGTGATGCCTGGGCGCCGATCATCGTTTCGGTATCAAACGGATCGCCGCGACGGATCTGCATCACTTTCGCCATTACCCGCTCCATAAACGGCTCGTAGATCGATTCGTGGATCAACGCGCGCGACGGACAAGTACAGACTTCTCCCTGATTGAAGAAGCCCAGTACCAGCCCTTCCACCGCCTTCTCGATAAACTCCTCCTCGCCATCCATTACGTCGGCAAAATAGATATTCGGCGATTTGCCGCCCAGCTCAACGGTGCAGGGAATAATATTCTCCGCCGCGCAGGCCATAATATGACGGCCTACCGGCGTCGAGCCGGTAAAGGCGATTTTAGCGATCCGCTTGCTGGTGGCCAGCGCTTCGCCGGCCTCTTTGCCAAAGCCCTGCACCACGTTCAACACCCCTGCCGGGAAGAGATCGCCGATAATTTCCATCAGCAAAGTAATACTCAGCGGCGTCTGCTCCGCCGGTTTTAAGACCACGCAGTTGCCTGCCGCCAGCGCGGGCGCCAGTTTCCATGCCGCCATCAGCAGCGGGAAGTTCCACGGAATAATTTGCCCAACCACGCCTAACGGTTCGTGGAAATGATAAGCCACGGTGGTGTCGTCAATTTCGGCGGTACTGCCTTCCTGCGCGCGCAGACAACCGGCGAAATAGCGGAAATGATCGACCGCCAGCGGCAGGTCGGCGTTCAGGGTTTCGCGGATTGGTTTGCCGTTATCCCAGCTCTCCGCTACCGCCAGATACTCCAGATTCTCCTGAATGCGGTCGGCGACCTGCAGCAGAAGATGAGAACGCTGCTGTACCGAGGTTCGCCCCCAGGCGTCCGCCGCCCGGTGTGCCGCATCAAGGGCCAAATCGATATCTTTGGCGTCGGAACGGGGAAACTGCGCAATGTTGCTCCCATCGACGGGAGAAGTATTCATGAAATATTCGCCGCTTAACGGCTCGACGAATTTACCGTCTATGAAGTTGCCGTAGGCCGATTTGAATGAAACCAAAGCGCCCGGTTTGCCAGGATGAACATAACGCATCGCAATCTCCTTCTGTAGGGTTAAGGCGCAGCGGCGTGGTGGTTTTTGCTATTGTCCGCTGCACGGTTTCTCCTGTAGCAGGGGTTATGCCAGGTTTGCGTACTTCACATAAAATTCATAATTTCCAAATAATTACCTATATCCTTCTGCCGATTCGCGTCCTCTTTGTCGCACAGGATCCCGCTTCTGTGTTGCGAATCGCAACACCAAGAAAACCAAATTGCTACAATATTGCAACACAAACCAGCCGACCACGAGGTGCGCCGTGCAAGGAAATCCGTTCACTATCACCCCCGAGGCGCAGTCCAGCACGCTGCTGAGCGACTCCTGGCAACGCAGCCAGCGTTATGGCCTGCAGCCAACGAGCGACGAATTTCCGCGCCTGCGCGGCGGCGAACTGGCCGACGTGCTGGAAAGCAACCGCAGCCTACAACGGCTGGCGCAACCGGTGGCGACGCTGCTGGCGCAACGTGCCGCCGGGCTGCAATCGGTAGTGATTCTTTCCGATGCCAGCGGGCTGGTACTCCGAACCTTCGGCAATAGCGCAGCGATGGAAAAAGCGCAAAGCTTCGCTCTGGAGCCTGGCAATATCTGGAGCGAAAGCGGTCGCGGCACCAACGCTATCGGTACCGCGCTGGCGATTGACGACAGCTGCGAAGTCGAAGGCCGCCAACACTATTTAACCCGTAATCAGGATTTGTACTGCGCGGCGGTTCCCCTACAAAGCCCCGATGGCCAGATTGCCGGGGCGCTGGATATTTCCGGCCCGGCGCATATCCCGCATCCCCACTCTCTGGCGTGGATTAAAGAGGCCGCCAAACAGATTGAATATCTGTGGGTAAAACAGAGTCTGCATCCGCAACAGTGGTTAATGAGCCTGCACTCGCGGGTACAGAAGCTCGATAGCGCCGAAGAGCTGCTGCTGGTTTTCTCCGATAACCTGCTGACCGCGGCCAATCGCCTGGCCATCCGCGAACTGGGCCTGCAGGCCGGACAGATCGGACAGATGACCTTCCAGCAGTTGTTCCCCCGCCTGACGCAAACGGCGGTCAGCGTGCCGCTACCGATGACCTTCCAGCAACGTGGCTACTACTACCGTCTGCGCGCGCCAACCCGCGCCAGCGTCGCCGTTCCCGCACAACCAGCACTTAACCTGCCGTTTTGCGCGTCCGGCGAAGGCGAGAAAATGGTCCGCCTGCTCAACGCCGGTATCGCGTTGTGTATCGAAGGCGAAACCGGCTGCGGCAAAGAGTTCCTCAGCCGTGAACTGCATGCGCATAGCCGCTGGCGCAGCGGTAAATTCGTCGCCATCAACTGCGCGGCCATTCCGGAATCGCTGATTGAATCGGAGCTTTTCGGCTATCAGGCGGGGGCTTTTACCGGCGCGAATAAAAACGGCTATATCGGCAAAATTCGCGAAGCCGATGGTGGGGTGCTGTTCCTCGATGAAATCGGCGATATGCCGCTGGCTCTGCAAACCCGTCTGCTGCGGGTATTGCAGGAAAAAGAGGTCATGCCGCTGGGTGGGAATCGCAGCGCGCCGGTGAACTTCGCCTTGATTTGCGCCACCCACCGTCATCTCGCGCAGCGTGTCGGCGAAGGCGCATTTCGCGAGGACCTGCTCTACCGCCTGCGCGAGTATGCTTTTACCATCCCGCCGCTACGCCAATGGCCTGAACTCAAGCAGTTTATTCCAGCGTTGTGGCGCTCGCTTGGCGCGGCAGAACGCCATATAACCCTCTCTGACGCGCTGATTCATCAACTGACATTATGTCGTTGGCCGGGTAACGTGCGTCAGTTGCAAAGCCTGCTCAAAGTCCTGTTGGCGCTGGCGGACGATGGCGAATGCCTGGGCGTCGCGGCGCTGCCGGAGGAGTATCAAAGCGCGCAGCAAACCAGCGCTCCGGGCGGGCTTCAACAACATGATGCAAAACTGATTGCCGATACGCTGGTCCGCTTTAACGGCAATGTGAGTAAAGCGGCGCAGGCGTTAGGCGTCGCGCGCAGCACGCTGTATCGACGGGCCGCGCGCGTACAAAGGAAGTGACTACGGCGTAAAGCGCGCCGGCAGCCAGGAGAAGAGACGGCGGCTCAGCGCTTCGCACAGCGCCACCAGCGTCTGCCCCAGCCGTTGCCAGACCACTTTTGCTACGCAGAGGCTCAGTGCTGAAATCAGCGCCGCGCCCAGCATATCCAGCGGGAAATGGACGCCGAGAAAAATACGCGCCCATGCTACCGGCAGCGCCGCCGCCAGCACCAGCAGCCCAATGCCGCGCAGGCGTAATGACAGCAGCGCGAAGGCGGAGCTGAACATTACGGTGCCGTGATCGCTTGGAAAAGAGTTATCCGCCGGGTGGCTTATCCAGGTATGGCCCAGCGGCATCATAAACGGCCGCGGATGGAACCACAGGGTTCCACAGGCAACCCCCAGCCCTAACGCTATCAAAATCGTCATGGCGCAAAACAGCGCCTGTCGATGCCCCTGACGACCGCCAAGGAACCATAATCCCAGCAATATCGCCGGCACAATGAGAATAAGCCAGCTGGCGGAGAATTGAGCCAGTAGCAATAGGCTGTCCGGCGTACCTGGCCCGGCATTCAGCGTAAGGAAGGCGTTCTGGTTAAACGTTTCTAACAGGTTCATGGCGAGTTCTCGTCACAGTCATCATGCTGTCATTATCGCCGGCATACCTTAAGCCCGGATTAACCTGACGCTGAAGAATCCTCCTGGTTTTCTCCACCGGCTAACTGCTGCGGCAGCCGCGCCAGCAGTTCATCTACCACCACGCGAATTTTCTGCGGCACCCATACCGCTTCCGGCCAGACGGCGCTGATCGCAAAACTGCCGCTGACGGACGACGGCAATATTTGCTGGAGTTCTCCCCGCGCTATCTCGTCCGCCACCAGCCAATCCGGCAGCCAGGCGATACCCAGCCCGCTTTTTGCCGCCGCGGCGATGGCGGCGAAATCATCCATCGCCAGTCCGGGCTGAGGGCGAAACGCGAGCGCCGCTCCCTGCGTATCGCGCAAATGCCATTTCTGCATCTGCCCGGCGTAGAGATAGCCGATGGTAAGATGCTCGTGCAGTTCTTCCGCCGTCTGCGGCGCTGGTTGATTATGCAGATATAACGGCGATGCGCAGAGAATCATGCCGTGCTGGCCTAAACGCCGGGCCTTAAGAAAGCTGGAATCGCTCAACGCGCCGATACGTATCGCCATATCGAACCCTTCTTCAAACAGATTGACCTGACGGTCGCTAAACGACAGCTCGAGCTTAAGCTCCGGATAACGTTGGCTAAGAGGAAACAAGATCGGCGCCACGCAGCGTTGGCCAAACAGCACCGGCAGGCTAATTCGCAGCCGCCCTTGCACCAGGGTTTTTCCACGCTGAATTTCATTTTCCGCATCCCGCAGGTTATCCAGCGCCCGGCGGGATTGCAGATAAAAGACCTCGCCTTCTTCGGTCAATGCCTGCCGGCGAGTGGTGCGCTGGAACAGCGCGACGCCGAGCCGCTGTTCCAGACGGGAAATGCTCTTGCCGACAGCGGATCGCGTCACGTTCAGCTTCTCCGCGGCTTGCGCAAAGTTGCCGCATTCGACGACGGCGACAAATACTGGGATCGCATTTAAATCACTGCGCATTGATTGGTTCCTGAATGGATACAATGATAAAAAATAATGTCACTACTGGAGAAAAAAAGACAGTGTTACCCTGCGGACCATCAACTTTATGAGGAGTCCGTCATGAGTAACGTTTTGATTTTAAAATCCAGCATCAACGGCCCGGCGTCGCTAACCAACCAGCTAATAGATGAATATATGCAGACCCGCCTCGAGGCCGGTCATCAGGATTCGGTCGTCGAACACGATCTGACCACCCTCGCCTTGCCGAAACTCGACGGCGCGCTGTTTGCTGCGCTGCGCGGCGCGCAAGACCCGCGCCCGGCGATTCAGCAAGGGGTTGCCCTCTCTGATTCACTCATCGGCGAGTTAAAGGCCAGCGATCTGCTGGTGATCGGCGCGCCGATGTATAACCTCAACGTGCCAACCGATCTCAAAAACTGGTTCGATCTGGTGGCGCGGGCGCGGGAAACCTTCCGCTACACCGAGACCTGGCCTCAGGGACTAGTGGAAGGCGTGCGTGCGGTGGTCATTAGTTCGCGCGGCGGCGTCCATGACGGGCAACCCAGCGATGCGGTCACCCCTTACCTGCGCGCGGTGCTGGGATTGATGGGGATTAGCGACGTCGAATTTATCTACGCCGAAGGGATGGATATTCGCCCGCACGGCCGCGACGCGGGCATTGCCCACGCCCGCCAGCATATTGCCAGGGCCGCTCAGTTGGCGTGAGATCCGCTGCTTCTGTGGGCTGGTAAAGGGTCAGCTTTTATTTTAGAATAATCTAAATTTAGAAAAGACTAAAATAAAATGACCACAGCACAACAACTGCAGGCCAGCGCCGGGGAAGCCGCTGTCCTGCTGAAAGCGATGAGTAATCCCCACCGGCTACTGATTCTGTGCATGCTTTGCGAAGCCCCGCGTACAACCGCAGGAGAACTGGCGCAAATCACCGGCCTGAGCCCTTCCGCCACCTCTCAGCATCTCGCGCGGATGCGCGATGAGGGGCTTATCGACAGCGAACGCGACGCCCAGCGCCTGCGCTATTTCATTACCCATCCCGCCGTTCAGCAGGTCATCGCCACGCTGAAAACCATTTACTGCCCGTAAGGAGTCCTTATGACTATCGCCACCGTCACAGCCAACGAAGCCCAGGCGCTTATCGCCCAGGGGGCGCGGTTAATTGATATCCGCGCTGCCGACGAATACGCCCGCGAGCATATTCCGGAGGCGACACTGCTGCCATTAGAACAATTAACTCACGGCGCGGCGCTCAATGCGCAGCCGGGCGACACCATCATTTTTCACTGCCAGGCCGGCTCGCGCACGCAAAATAACGCCAGTTTTCTGGCCGCCGCCGCCGCGCCCGCGCAGGTTAAGCTGCTGGCTGGCGGTATTCAGGCGTGGCGGGCGGCGGGGTTGCCGATAGTCGAAGATAAATCCCAGCCGCTGCCGCTAATGCGCCAGGTGCAAATCGCCGCAGGCGCGCTGATTTTGCTGGGCGTAGTGCTGGGATACGCCGTCAACAGCGGCTTTTTCTTGCTGAGTGGTTTCGTTGGCGCGGGGCTCACTTTCGCTGGTCTCACCGGTTTCTGCGGCATGGCGCGCCTGCTGGCGGTCATGCCGTGGAACCGGCGTTAAAACGCCTGCCAGATGAGTAGCGCAATGCCGCCGAAAAGTAGCCATTTGACGATGTAGTAAACCGTTTTATTCCATTTTTTTAAACGCTTGCCGACAATGCGGATTTGATAAATGTAGCGGAAGCTGCGATTAATTCCGCCGGTGCGGTCGCCGACGTCGTTCGGCGCGGCGGCGGCGCTCATTAAATTTCGCCCCAGCCAGTGGTTCACCTTCTGCGCCCAGCGGTAACGCATGGGCCGTTCGATATCGCAAAAAAGAATCAGCCGATTCTCACCGCTGGTATTTTCCGCATAGTGAATATAGGTTTCGTCAAACAGCACACCCTCACCATCGCGCCAGCTGTAGCGTTCGCCGTCCACTTCAATAAAACAGCGGTCATCATTCGGCGTCGCCAGCCCGAGATGAAAACGCAGCGACCCGGCGTAAGGATCGCGGTGGCGAGGCAAACGGCTACCATCGGGTAGCGTGGCGAACATTGCCGCTTTAACCGAAGGAATCCCACGCAGCAGCTCGGTCGTTTTTGGACATAGCTGGCTGGCGGAGGGATGCGCGTCTTCATACCATTTCAGGTAAAACCGTTTCCAACCGGTTTTAAAAAATGAGTTAAATCCGGCATCATTATATTTTTCCGCCGCTTTTATTTGCTCCAGACGCTGCAGATTAATCCCCTCTTCACGAATAACCAGCCAGTTCTTTTGTAATATCGCCAACTCTGGAAAAGTCTCCGGGCGTAGATACGGCGTATTTGGCACGCGAGAAAAAAGGTACATAAAGCCATTAAGCGGCGCGGTAAAAGTTGAATGATCGGAAAGCTGCCGCCAGAAACGATAGCGAACCTTTCCGCGATAATGGACGTAGAGCACAGCAATTATAATAATAAGTAAAATGATATACTTCATATTCGCTTATCTGACCATGTTCTGTTTTTAATCATTCCTCGCTGGCAGCGTTAGTTGCCTTCACCGCAGCGCCGTCAAAACTATTAACAAAGATAATACATCCACCCCACATTGTTTTAACAAAAAACAGCACGATCATTGAATCCGTCAGCGTCGTTGAGCTATCGTTTAGGTTCTTAGTTGTGACCAATGCACAGGAGAAACACCATGTTTGCAACAGGCGATCTGGTACAACCGCGCGTCGGCGGGCCAAAATTGAAGGTAGTGGAAGTGAATGGCGATAGTCTGGTCGTCGTTCAGGCAAGTAACGAGCAGGGTGAAAAGTTTACCCTGAAAGCGGTTGATGTTACGCCTTATACCGAAGAAGGCGATTTCGGCGTCTGCTAAGTAAAACGGTGGGGAATCCCACCGTTTTAACCTACGCTCGATTTAAATCAGGAAGCTCTCAAGCGATTTCCCTTGCGCGACGGCTAAAGCGATCGGCTTCGGCATACGTCCCTGCCCGGTCCAGGTTTTTTCTGCGCCGGTATGGTCGGTATAACGATATTTAGCGGGACGCGGCTTACGCTTTTTACTGCTTTTCGCCGGGGCCATTTCATGCAGCACTAATTCATCAGGTGAAATACCATCAGCAACCATTAATTCCAGCCAGGTATTAATTTTCTCCTGATATTCTGCCTGCTGCTGTTGCGTCTTCTGCTGCTCAGCGCGTTTTTCTTCAGTGACGATCCTGAGCTTTTCCAGCATCTCTTCAAGCACGTCAGTGGAGAATTCACGCGCCATAGCACGCAGTGAGCGAATATTATTCAGTTTTTGTAACATAAAAGACATAAAGATCAAAAATCCCAAATCGAAAAAATAAAACAAGAATTACCTGTTCAGTTTAATAGATATGTATATTTATTTCCAGCCTTAGCTTATTCAAATAAATATGTACAGGATTACACCTATGAACGCGCTGAAATTTATTGGCGGGTAATAGCGAAATAGAACATAAATACAGCCTAGCGCAGATGAATAATGCATAGTGCGACATGATAATATTCATAATGTTATATTTATAGCCACTTCAGTGAGTTATAAAATCATCGCCCGCCGTGGGGAATGCCAATAGCTTTACGACAATGAATTTAAATTCACATAATCAGAATAAAACCCATTATTTACATACAGCATCAAATGCTGATAAAAAGGCATTCATCCAGTAAATAACGCCAATAGTGACCAGTATCACATTACGTAATCAGGCGCCCGCCTTATCAACCTCCCTTCCCCTGTCATGCTTACTCGTCACCTTACAAAACAAAATCATATCTATTTGATATTAAACAACATAATCAAAAAAATGAACAAAAGTAGCGCAAGCTGAGCAAAACGCCAGTTCACAGAGTGTTTTATCGACAAAAAGGCGATAAATAAAAATTTATAGCTAGTTGTCACTTACTAAACAGAGATATACTCTACACACATCAAAACAGGCAGCCCAAAACCGCTACACCATGCGCACTTTTCGGCGTTATTGACTTAATTTTTCGAGGAGCATACCGATGTTCTCTGCTCAATCCCGCTTGCGTCATGCGGTAGCAGACACCTTTGCAATGGTGGTCTACTGCACCGTTGTCAATATGATGATCGAAATTTTCCTCTCCGGAATGACCTTTGAGCAGTCGTTATCTTCACGCCTGGTCGCGATCCCGGTCAACATTATTATTGCGGTGCCTTATGGCTTCTATCGCGACTTCGCCATGCGTCAGGCGCGCCGAATCAGCACCTCGGGATGGATGAAAAACATTGCTGACGTCGTCGCATATGTGACTTTCCAGTCACCGGTGTATGTATTGATTCTGCTGTCGGTAGGCGCAGACTGGCATCAAATTGCCGCCGCGGTCAGTTCAAACATTCTGGTATCAATGATGATGGGCGCAGTGTACGGCTACTTTCTCGACTTCTGCCGTCGCCTGTTCCGCGTCAGCCCTTATCAGCAAGCTAAAGCCTGATCCTTGTCATTCAGCGACTGGCCGCTGCCAGTCGCCCGCTTTCAACCAACCCGCATTTGACTATTTAGCCGTGAGACATCTGCGGCTGAGCTTCGCCAAACAGCCCATTCAGAAAACGCTCAAGCGCCATCCGCGAACTAAAACCGTGGGGAATGCCGTAATGCTGCTGCGCATCCCCCGCCAAATAGAGCGGAAACTGTTCATAATGGTCGCAAGTTTTAATCTCGCTGGCAGGTTCAGCCAGTGAATTACTGCGCTCTTTGAGCGCCGGATGAATAACTAAAGCGGTACGCCCCATGCGCGCTTCGCGGTTCACATAAACATAATTATCGCCACGGCGATATCCATACGCTTTTTGCGTCACAACATCCATGGTGAAGCCGGCTTTTTCAAGAACACGCGCCACCTCATCGGGTCTTAAATACATACTGATTCCTCGTTATCTTTTACCGCACATTTACCTTACCTTATTCACGAATAGCAGCGCTTTCAGAAAATTCCATAAACTCCCGCAAAAGCATAATGCAAAATCATGTCCTACACTTAATAACTCGAATGGAACAAAGGGAGAAACCAATGGCTAACCGTGTGAACCGCAACGACATTGATGAAAGCGCCGAGGATATTCATAACGAAGTCAGCCAATTAGCGGATACGCTGGAAGAAGTGCTGAAATCATGGGGCAGCGATGCGAAAGATGAAGCTGAGAATGCGCGCAAAAAAGCGCAGTCGCTGCTGAAAGAGACGCGTGCCCGCCTGAACGGCAATACCCGCCTGCGCCAGGCGGCCTATGATACCGTTGAACGCGCCCGGGATGCCGCCGGCTGCGCCGACAGCTACGTGCGCGATAAACCCTGGCAGAGCGTTGGCGCGGCCGCCGCCGTTGGGGTATTTATTGGCGTTTTGCTTAATTTGCGTCGATAATAGTATTGATAGACTACATGTGAAGATAACAAATACGCGTCTGACCCTGCGTCCCAATGGTACGCAGGGTTTTTTGTTATTCCCCGCTGGCCAGCGCTTGCTTTAATTCGCCTACCACTTCATGCGCCATCACCGCCGACGTTATATTCGTAAAACTCATCAATAGCCCGCCCTCACCGCGGCTAAGCATGCGCCAATCGCTCAACGCCTGCACCGCCAGCCCGGCTCGTTGGCAGCGCCGTGCCTGCTCGCGATCGTCTCCCTTCACCGCCATCACCAGTTGGATCCCGCCGGACTGCGGTACTACCTGAAAACCCTGCGCCTGCAGCGCCGACTCCAGCCACTGCCTGCGCAACGCGTAGCTGGCGCGCATTTTTTTCAGATGGCGCCAGAAATGCCCCTCATTGATGAAGTCCGCTAACGTTTGCTGCCATAAGGTCGGTACATTACAGTGGCTCAATTCAGCCTGACGGCGAAACCGCGCCGCCAACGGCAGAGGTACCACCAGCCACGCGACGCGCAGCGCTGGAAACATCGATTTACTAAATGACCCGGCGTACAGTACCCGCTGTGGCGCATCGAGGCTTTTCAGCGGCGGTAACGGTTTCCCCTGATAGCGAAATTCACTGTCGTAATCATCTTCAATAATCCAGCTATCGCGCTGCGCCGCCCACTGCAGTACCTGGCGGCGCCTCTCCAGCGATAGGGCCACGCCGAGCGGGCTTTGATGCGCTGGAGTCAACAGCGCAAAGCGCGCCTGCGGAGAGTGTGCCTGCGCCCAGTCGATATCCATTCCCTGTTGGTCAATCGGTACCGGATCGATATTGACCCCCGCCGCGCTAACCACCGGGCGAATGAACGGATATCCCGGATCCTCCATCCACATATGCTGCCCCGGTTGCGCGAGGGTACGCAAAATTAGCGCCATTGAGGCCGCATAGTTGCCGCTAATCACAACCTGCTCCGGCTGGCACTCGATGCTGCGCGACAGACGTAAATAGTCGACAATCGCCTGACGGAGAACCGGTTCGCCGCAGGGATCGCCGGGCGTGAGGTCGAAGCGCGATTGCGTCCGTAGCCGCCGCCCCATCACCCGCGCCCACACCCCGCGCGGGAAAAGATCCAGTGCCGGTAGCCCCATTTGAAAAGGCTGCGGCGCGGAGGATCCCTGGCCTGCCGTCGGGCGCTGAGCCGTGACCTGCCGCGGGCTTAGGCGCTCGCTGACAAAGGTACCCGCCTGGCCGCGGCGCTCCAGCCAACCCTGGGCCACCAGCTCGCCCCAGGCATTTTCAATCGTCGCCCGCGACACGCCAAGCTCCTGCGCATAAACCCGGCTCGCGGGCAGGCGGCTTCCCGGGGCCAGCTCGCCATTCTCAATCGCTGATTTCAGCTGTCGGGCGATACGCTGGTAGTGCGGCACTTTTTTGGCTTCCATCATGGTCTGCTTTTTTCATCACAATATGGCTATCTTATGCAGTCCATTATAGTGCTATTTTGCCCGGGTCTTAGAGAGGAGAACTGCAAGATGACCACATTACGTCAGCCGTACAGCGAACTGAGCCCGGAAATCTATAAGGGGTTGGTTCAGGCCAGCATAGCGCTGGAAAAAAGCGAATTGGGCAGCACGATGGTGGAGCTGGTCTATTTGCGGGTGTCGCAAATTAACGGCTGCGCTTTTTGCCTTGAGATGCATAGCAAAGCGTTACGCAAAGCCGGCGTTGCCCAGGACAAGCTGGATGCGCTGGCAGGCTGGCGCGTAAGCGCCCACTTCAGCGCCGCGGAACGCGCGGCCCTGGCATGGGCGGAATCGGTTACTGATATCGCAGCCAGCCACGCTGAAGATGAGGTGTACCTGCCTTTAGAAGAGCATTTTACCCCCCGCCAGATTAGCGATTTAACCTTCGCCATCAGCCTGATGAACGCCTTCAACCGACTTGCGGTCGCGATGCGGATGTAATTTTCGGGTATCGACTTCCCTCCCCCGCCAGGCTAGTCGGTGGGGGATAACTTATCGAAAAACTCTATATATTGCGTGGTTGAAGTTTTAAATAACTACATCTAGTATTTCCTGAACAGTAAGCCCATAACGTTCGGCACGATTTTTTACGCCGTCTTGTTATCTTAAATGGAAATACGAATCATGCGCATTATTATTTACACTCGAAATGACTGCGTGCAATGCCATGCCACCAAACGCGCGATGGAGAGCCGCGGTTTCGCCTTCGATATGGTCAACATCGACCAACACCCTGAAGCCATCGACATGCTGCGCGAGCAGGGATTCCAGCAATTACCGGTGGTGATGGCCGGGGAAACCCGCTGGTCCGGCTTCCGCCCGGATATGATTAATCGCCTGCGTCCCGTCGCGGCTACGGCCAGCCTATGAGCCTCATCGTCTACTTCTCCAGCAGCTCGGAAAATACGCATCGCTTTGTGCAGCGTCTGGCGCTGCCTGCCGTGCGCATCCCGCTCAACGAGCGTGAGCGAATTCAGGTAGACGAACCCTATATTCTCATCGTCCCCAGCTACGGCGGCGGCGGGACGGCAGGCGCCGTGCCGCGCCAGGCGATCCGCTTTTTAAACGACCCGCATAATCGCCGGCTGATTCGCGGCGTGATCGCCGCCGGTAACCGTAACTTCGGCGAGGCCTATGGCCGGGCGGGAGAGGTCATCGCGCAGAAATGCGGCGTACCGTACCTGTATCGTTTTGAGCTGATGGGTACCCAGCAAGATGTCGACAACGTGCGTAAAGGAGTAAGCGAATTTTGGCAACGACAACCGCAGAACGTGTAACCGCCGGGGCGTCTGATTTCCACGCCCTCAATGCGATGCTGAATTTATACGACAGCAACGGCCGTATTCCCCTGGAAAAGGACCAACAGGCGGTCGAAGCATTTATCCATAATCACGTGCGCCCCAACAGCGTACCGTTCGCCGGGCTGGAGGAGAAACTGCAATGGCTGAGCGACGAAGGTTATTACGATCCGGCAGTGCTGGCCCGCTATGAGCGACGTTTCGTGCTGGCCCTCTTCGCCCACGCGCATCAACACGGTTTTCGCTTCCGTACTTTCCTCGGCGCGTGGAAGTTCTACACCAGCTATGCCTTACGCACTTTCGACGGCAAACGCTACCTGGAGCATTTCGCCGACCGCGCCTGCATGGTGGCGCTAACCCTGGCCCAGGGTGATGAAACCCTGGCGCGACAGCTGGCCGATGAGATCCTCGCCGGGCGCTTTCAGCCAGCGACGCCGACCTTCCTCAACGCCGGTAAACAGCAGCGCGGCGAGCTGGTCTCCTGCTTCCTGCTGCGTATCGAAGATAATATGGAGTCGATCGGTCGGGCGGTGAACTCCGCCCTGCAGCTGTCAAAACGCGGCGGCGGCGTGGCGTTCCTGCTCTCCAACCTGCGCGAAGCGGGCGCGCCGATTAAACGTATCGAAAACCAATCCTCCGGGGTGGTACCGGTGATGAAAATGCTGGAAGACGCCTTCTCATACGCCAACCAGCTGGGAGCGCGTCAGGGAGCCGGCGCGGTTTACCTTCACGCCCATCACCCCGATATTTTGCGCTTCCTCGATACCAAGCGGGAAAACGCGGATGAGAAGATCCGCATTAAAACCCTGTCGCTGGGGGTAGTCATTCCGGATATCACCTTCCAGCTGGCGAAAGAAGACGCGCAGATGGCGCTGTTCTCGCCCTATGACGTTGAGCGACTGTACGGCAAAGCCTTTGGCGATATCGCCGTCAGCGAGATGTATGCGCAACTGGTGGCCGACGACCGCGTTCGTAAACGCTGGATCCGCGCCCGCGATCTGTTCCAGCGGCTGGCGGAAATTCAGTTTGAATCCGGCTATCCGTACATCATGTTCGAGGATACGGTGAACCGCGCCAATCCGATCGCCGGGCGCATTAATATGAGCAACCTCTGCTCGGAGATCCTGCAGGTCAATAGCGCCTCCACCTTTGACGAAAATCTCGATTACGCTACCGTTGGCGAGGACATTTCCTGCAATCTCGGCTCGCTGAATATCGCCCACACTATGGATTCGCCGGACTTCGCCCGCACCGTCGAAGTAGCGGTTCGCGGCCTGACGGCGGTCTCCGATATGAGCGATATCCGCTCGGTGCCATCGGTGGCGGCGGGTAATGCCGCATCGCACGCCATCGGCCTTGGCCAGATGAACTTGCACGGCTATCTGGCCCGCGAGGGGATCGCCTACGGCAGCCCGGAGGGGCTGGACTTCACTAATCTCTATTTCTACACCGTCACCTGGCACGCCCTGCGCACCTCTATGGCAATGGCGCGCGAGCGTGGCGTGCGTTTTGCCGGGTTTGAGCAGTCGCGTTACGCCAGCGGCGACTATTTCCAGCAGTATTTGCAGGGTGACTGGCAGCCGAAAACCGCCACGGTGCGCGAACTGTTCGCCCGTGCGGGGATTACCCTGCCCGATCGTGAGATGTGGCGCCAGCTACGCGACGACGTGATGCGCTACGGCATTTATAACCGCAATTTGCAGGCGATCCCGCCGACCGGTTCGATCTCTTACATCAATCATGCCACCTCCAGCATTCATCCGATTGTGGCGAAAATCGAGATCCGCAAAGAAGGTAAAACCGGCCGCGTGTACTATCCGGCGCCGTTTATGACTAACGACAATCTGGCGCTGTATCAGGATGCCTGGGAAATTGGCCCGCAAAAAATTATCGATACCTATGCTGAAGCCACGCGACATGTCGATCAAGGGCTGTCGCTGACGCTGTTCTTCCCGGATACCGCCACCACGCGCGATATCAACAAAGCGCAAATTTACGCGTGGAAGAAAGGTATCAAGACGCTGTATTACATTCGCCTGCGCCAGCTGGCGCTGGAAGGTACCGAAATCGAAGGCTGCGTGTCCTGCGCGCTGTAAGGAGAACAGGATGACCCATTTATCGCGCATCAGCGCCGTTAACTGGAATAAAATCGAGGATGATAAAGACCTCGAAGTGTGGAACCGGCTGACCAGTAATTTCTGGTTGCCGGAGAAAGTGCCGCTGTCCAACGACATTCCGCACTGGCAGACCCTGACGACTCAGGAGCAGCAGTTGACCATCCGCGTCTTTACCGGGCTGACGCTGCTCGACACCATCCAGAATACCGTCGGCGCCCCGGCGTTGATGACCGACGCTCTCACTCCACATGAAGAGGCGGTGCTGTCGAACATTAGCTTTATGGAAGCGGTGCATGCCCGCTCCTATAGTTCGATATTCTCGACCCTGTGCCAGAGCAAAGATGTCGATGCCGCCTACGCCTGGAGCGAGGAGAACGCTCCGCTACAGCGCAAAGCGCAGTTGATGCTCAATTACTACCAGGCCGATGAACCGCTGAAGAAAAAAATCGCCAGCGTGTTCCTGGAATCTTTCCTCTTCTATTCGGGGTTCTGGTTGCCGATGCATTTTTCCAGCCGCGGCAAGCTGACCAATACCGCCGATTTAATTCGCCTGATTATTCGCGACGAAGCGGTGCACGGTTACTATATTGGCTATAAATATCAAAAAGGGCTGGAAATCGTCAGCGCCGCGAAGCGTGAGGAGTTGAAAAATTTCGCCTTTGATCTGCTGATGGATCTATACGATAACGAACTGGCTTATACCCGCGAACTGTATGCCGACAGCCCGTGGCTTGACGACGTCAACGCGTTCCTCTGTTACAACGCCAATAAAGCATTGATGAACCTTGGCTATGAGGCGCTATTCCCGGCGGAAATGGCCGCCGTGAACCCGGCAATTCTTGCGGCGCTGTCGCCAAACGCCGATGAAAACCACGACTTTTTCTCCGGTTCCGGTTCTTCTTACGTCATGGGTAAAACTGAAGCGACCGCCGACGACGATTGGGACTTTTAATCTCGCGATCGCTGGGGAATATATCAATACATTCTCCAGTGATCTATTTCACATTATTTCCTATTATCACACAAATAACCCTCTGGCCATTTTCGTGTCATATTTCCTTCATTTACACCAATTTTCCCATTCATTATTCATGCATAATCAAAAAATATCACCAGCCGTATATGATGGCTCAGCCCTTATATCACGGGCAATTCAGCCAGAGATCCCTATTCAGATTTTGGCTAGCTATTCACATCGAGGGTTGTCACAGAATCTCAGTATGTTAGGGTGTAAAAAGATAATAATCTTCACCAGGTACGATATCGATATAATTAAAGACAGGAAATCATTTATTGCATGGCAATTAAATTAGAAATCAAGAATCTCTATAAGATATTTGGCGAGCACCCGCAACGCGCGTTCAAATATATTGAAAAAGGACTTACCAAAGAGCAAATACTGGAAAAAACGGGGCTATCGCTTGGCGTTAAAGACGCCAGTCTGGCCATTGAAGAAGGCGAGATATTCGTCATCATGGGACTTTCCGGTTCAGGAAAATCCACCATGGTTCGCCTTCTCAATCGCCTGATTGAACCCACCCGCGGACAGGTGCTGATTGACGGCGTCGATATCGCCAAAATCTCAGATGCCGAGCTTCGCGAGGTGCGCAGGAAAAAGATTGCGATGGTTTTCCAGTCATTCGCCCTGATGCCGCATATGAACGTGTTGAATAACACCGCGTTCGGTATGGAACTGGCCGGCGTTTCCGCCGAAGAGCGCCAGCAGAAAGCGCTGGATGCGCTACGTCAGGTGGGGCTGGAAAATTACGCCCACGCCTATCCCGACGAACTTTCCGGCGGGATGCGCCAGCGCGTCGGCTTAGCCCGCGCATTAGCGATCAACCCCGATATTCTGCTCATGGATGAGGCCTTCTCAGCGCTTGATCCGTTAATTCGTACCGAAATGCAGGATGAGCTCACCAAATTACAGGCAAAGCATCAACGTACCATTGTCTTTATTTCCCACGACCTTGATGAAGCTATGCGTATTGGCGATCGTATTGCCATTATGCAAAATGGCGAAGTGGTGCAAATTGGCACGCCTGACGAAATTCTGAATAACCCGGCGAATGATTACGTTCGTACTTTCTTCCGCGGCGTCGATATTAGCCAGGTATTTAGCGCTAAAGATATTGCCCGCCGTAGCCCGGTTGGCCTGATTCGTAAAACTCCCGGTTTCGGCCCGCGTTCGGCGCTGAAATTATTGCAGGATGAAGACCGTGAATATGGCTACGTCATTGAACGCGGTAATAAGTTTGTCGGCATTGTCTCCATCGACTCTCTGAAAAGCGCGCTGAGCGAAAATCAGGGGCTCGATGCGGCGTTAATTGACTCCCCGCAGGCGGTGGAGGCACAAACGCCGCTCAGCGACCTGCTCTCCCACGTTGGCCAGGCGCCGTGCGCCGTCCCGGTGGTGGATGAAGGACACCAGTATCTCGGCATTATTTCAAAACGCATGCTGCTACAGGCTTTAGATCGCGAGGGGGCAAACAATGGCTGATCAATCAAACCCATGGGATACCGCAGCGCCAGCGGATAACGCAGCGCAGTCCGCCGACGCCTGGGGCAATCCAACACCGGCGCCCGCTGACGGCGGCGGCGCCGACTGGCTTAACAGCGCGCCTGCGCCGCAGCCAGAACATTTCAATATTATGGATCCGTTCCATAAAACGCTGATCCCGCTCGATAGCTGGGTTACCCACGCCATCGACTGGATCGTGCTGCACTTCCGTCCCCTGTTCCAGGGGATCCGCGTGCCGGTGGATTATATTCTCAGCGCCTTCCAGCAACTGTTGCTGGGGATGCCGGCGCCGGTGGCGATTATTCTCTTCGCGCTGATCGCCTGGCAGATCTCCAGCGTCGGCATGGGTATCGCCACCCTGATCTCGCTGGTAGCCATCGGCGCTATCGGCGCATGGTCGCAGGCGATGGTCACCCTGGCGCTGGTGCTGACCGCGCTGCTGTTCTGCATGATAATCGGCCTGCCGCTGGGGATCTGGCTGGCGCGTAGCCCGCGGGCGGCGAAAATCATCCGCCCGTTACTCGATGCGATGCAGACCACGCCGGCGTTCGTCTACCTGGTACCGATCGTCATGCTGTTCGGTATCGGCAACGTTCCGGGCGTGGTGGTGACCATTATCTTCGCCCTGCCGCCAATTGTCCGCCTGACGATCCTTGGGATTAACCAGGTGCCGGCAGACCTCATTGAGGCTTCACGCTCCTTCGGCGCCAGCCCGCGCCAGCTGCTGTTCAAAGTCCAGCTGCCGCTGGCGATGCCGACCATCATGGCTGGCGTCAACCAGACGCTGATGCTGGCCCTGTCGATGGTCGTTATTGCCTCGATGATCGCCGTCGGCGGCCTCGGTCAAATGGTGCTGCGCGGTATTGGCCGACTGGATATGGGGCTGGCGAGCGTCGGCGGTGTCGGGATCGTTATCCTCGCGATTATCCTTGACCGCCTGACGCAGGCCGTCGGCCGCGATTCCCGTAGCCGCGGTAACCGCCGCTGGTACACCACCGGACCTCTGGGGCTGATTACCCGCCCTTTCTGTAAATAAGAGAAGGAATAACGATGCGACATACAACTCTCCTTGCCACAGCGTTTACCGCCCTCGTCACGACCAGCGCGTTTGCTGCCGAGCTGCCGGGTAAAGGCATCACCGTGAAACCGGCGCAGAGTACTATTTCCGAAGAAACCTTCCAGACGCTGCTGGTCAGCCGCGCGCTGGAGAAACTGGGCTATAACGTCGAAAAGCCGAGCGAGGTCGACTATAACGTCGCCTACACCTCCATCGCCTCTGGCGATGCCACCTTTATTGCCACCAACTGGCAACCGCTGCACGATGATATGTACGCGGCGGCGGGCGGCGATAAAAAATTCTATCGGGAAGGAACCTTCGTCACCGGCGCGGCGCAGGGCTATCTGATCGACAAGAAAACCGCCGAGCAGTACCACATTAAATCCATCGACCAGTTGAAAGATCCTAAGATCGCCAAACTGTTTGATACCAACGGCGATGGCAAAGCCGATCTCACCGGCTGTACCCCCGGCTGGGGCTGCGAAGCGGTCATCAACCATCAGATTGATGCCTATGGGCTGAACAATAAAGTGGTCCATAACCAGGGTAACTATGCGGCGATGATGGCCGATACCATCGCCCGTTATAAAGAAGGGAAACCGATTCTTTATTACACCTGGACGCCGTACTGGGTCAGCGACGTGCTGAAACCGGGTAAAGATGTGGTCTGGCTGCAGGTACCGTTCTCCTCCCTGCCGGGAGAACAGAAAGATATCGACACCAAGCTGCCGAACGGCGTCAACTACGGTTTCCCGGTGAACACCATGCATATCGTCGCCAACAAAGCCTGGGCCGAAAAAAACCCGGCGGCGGCGAAGCTGTTTAGCCTGATGAAGCTGCCAATTGCCGATATCAACGCCGAAAACGCGATGATGCATGCCGGCCATGCTTCAGAAGCCGACATCAACGGCCACGTTGATGGTTGGATTAAAGCCCACCAGCAGTTGTTCGATGGCTGGGTGAAAGAAGCGCTGGCGGCGCAGAAGTAATCTCTCCCTCTCCCCGCGGCGTTTTATCGCCGTGGGGACTGCCTTCCCCTGTACCAACATGAAACGAATATGCATAAAAATGCGTATTTTCTGATTTCCCATTTTAGCGATTGTGAAGCCATCACGCCGTCTGCTAAGGTGAATAACTCTTTCCAGGCGTAATTTTCACCAACGTTATCAATAAGTCACCAATATGGAAACTCCTGCTCCCTGACGTCAGCCCCCGTGACTACCAACACGGGTAGGTTTCGTCGCGTTCAGGTTGAGCTTACAGGTGGCGAACAGCATTATTATCCCTACGCAACTCAGCGCTTTAGCCTATGGTTTGGCATGGAAAATCGGCGACTCGCCGGAGATTTTAAGTATTAATAGTGACCAATAATTCATTTGCTTTATTTGTCACAATAGTTATTATATCGGCTGTAATTAATGAGGTTATACCCAAATGGATAGTTCGTTTACTCCCATTGAGCAGATGCTCAAATTCCGCGCCAGCCGCCATGAAGATTTCCCTTTCCAGGAGATTCTCCTCACCCGTCTCTGTATGCACATGCAGGGTAAGCTGCTGGAAAACCGTAACAAAATGCTGAAAGCGCAAGGGATTAACGAGACATTATTTATGGCGCTGATAACGCTTGAGTCTCAGGAAAATCACAGCATTCAACCTTCCGAGCTGAGCTGCGCGCTGGGTTCGTCACGCACTAATGCCACCCGCATCGCCGACGAACTGGAAAAACGCGGCTGGATCGAACGTCGTGAAAGCGATAACGATCGTCGCTGCCTGCACCTGCAGCTGACCGACAAGGGTCATCAATTCTTGCGCGAGGTATTACCTCCGCAGCACAACTGTCTACATCAGCTGTGGTCTTCTTTGAGCACCGCGGAAAAAGACCAGCTGGAGCACATCACCCGTAAACTGCTTGGCCGCCTCGACCAAATGGAAGAAGACGGCGCGCTGGCGGGATCCCTGCGCTAAGCACGGAGCCGCACAATATTTTGAGTTGCAAGGAACACGGTCAGGCCAGCAGATCTTCTGCTGGCCTTTCTGGTAAACAGGTCGGCTCAGCCGATGTGAAATAATAAGAATGTAAAATTGTGGAGAATCAGATGAGCGAAAATGCGGCGAGCCAAACTCCGCAGCAATCAGGCAGCAAGAAAGGGAAACGCAAAGGCGCCCTTCTGCTCCTGACCTTGCTCTTTGTTATTGTGGCCGTAGCCTACGGCATTTATTGGTTTTTAGTCCTGCGTCATTATGAAGAGACCGATGACGCTTATGTGGCAGGGAACCAGGTACAGATCATGGCGCAGGTTTCCGGCAGCGTGACTAAGGTCTGGGCCGACAACACCGACTTTGTGCAACAAGGCGATCCGCTGGTCACCCTCGACCAGACCGACGCCCAGCAGGCGTTTGAAAAAGCCAAAACCCAGCTGGCGGCAAGCGTGCGCCAGACTCGCCAGCAGATGATCAACAGCAAGCAGCTGCAGGCGAATATTGACGTCAAAAAAACCGCCCTCGCCCAGGCGCAGGCAGACCTTAATCGTCGTATCCCGCTGGGCGCCGCGAACCTGATTGGCCGCGAAGAGCTACAGCACGCACGTGACACCGTCGCCAGCGCGCAGGCCGAACTCGACGTCGCCATTCAACAGTACAACGCCAATCAGGCAATCGTACTGGGCACCAAACTGGAACAGCAGCCGGCGGTGCTGCAGGCGGCGACCGAAGTCCGCAACGCCTGGCTGGCGCTGCAGCGTACGCAAATCGTCAGCCCGATTAGCGGCTACGTTTCCCGCCGCTCGGTGCAGCCTGGCGCGCAGATCGGTACCACTACCCCGCTGATGGCGGTGGTTCCAGCCACCAACCTGTGGGTTGACGCCAACTTTAAAGAGACCCAGCTCGCCCATATGCGTATCGGCCAGCCGGCGACCATCGTCAGCGATATCTACGGCGATGACGTGAAGTACACCGGTAAAGTGGTCGGCCTGGATATGGGTACCGGCAGCGCCTTCTCCCTGCTGCCGGCGCAAAACGCCACCGGTAACTGGATCAAAGTCGTCCAGCGTCTGCCGGTTCGTATCGAGATAGATGCTAAACAGCTGGCGCAACATCCGCTGCGCATCGGCCTGTCGACGCTGGTTGAAGTAGACACCAGTAATCGCGAAGGCGAGATGCTGGCAAGCCAGGTACGAAGCTCGCCGGTCTATGAAAGTAATGCCCGTGAAATCGGCCTTGAGCCGGTGAATAAACTGATCGACGGTATCATCCAGGCCAACGCCGGATAATTCGGGGTGAGCGTAATGCAACAGCAAAAACCGCTCGAAGGCGCGCAACTGGTCATCATGACCATTGCGCTGTCGCTGGCGACTTTCATGCAGGTGCTGGACTCCACTATCGCCAACGTGGCTATTCCGACCATTGCCGGTAACCTTGGCTCGTCGCTAAGTCAGGGGACCTGGGTCATCACCTCGTTTGGGGTGGCGAACGCTATCTCCATCCCAATTACCGGCTGGCTGGCGAAGCGCGTCGGCGAAGTGAAACTCTTCGTCTGGTCGACGGTGGCATTCGCTATCGCCTCCTGGGCCTGCGGGGTGTCGAACAGCCTGACGATGCTGATTTTCTTCCGCGTGATTCAGGGGATCGTCGCCGGTCCGCTGATCCCGCTATCGCAGAGTCTACTGCTCAGCAACTACCCGCCAGCGAAACGCTCAATCGCGCTGGCGCTGTGGTCGATGACGGTCATCGTCGCGCCGATTTGCGGCCCGATTCTCGGCGGCTATATCAGCGATAACTACCACTGGGGCTGGATCTTCTTCATCAACGTGCCGATTGGCGTGGCGGTGGTTCTCATGACGCTGCAGACCCTGCGCGGCCGTGAAACCCGCACCGAGCAGCGGCGTATCGACGGCGTCGGGCTGGCGTTGCTGATTATCGGGATCGGTAGCCTGCAGGTGATGCTCGACCGCGGTAAAGAGCTCGACTGGTTCGCTTCCAACGAGATTATCATCCTGACCATCGTGGCGGTGGTGGCGATAAGTTTCCTCATCGTCTGGGAGCTGACCGACGATAACCCGATAGTCGACCTGTCGCTGTTTAAGTCGCGTAACTTTACCATCGGCTGTTTGTGTATCAGCCTGGCCTATATGCTCTACTTCGGCGCCATTGTATTGCTGCCGCAGCTTCTGCAGGAGGTATACGGCTACACCGCCACCTGGGCCGGTTTGGCTTCGGCGCCGGTCGGAGTGATCCCGGTCATTCTGTCGCCGATTATCGGCCGCTTTGCTCATAAGCTCGATATGCGGCGGCTGGTGACCTTCAGCTTTATTATGTATGCGGTGTGCTTCTACTGGCGCGCGTGGACCTTTGAACCGGGAATGGACTTCGGCGCATCGGCCTGGCCGCAGTTTATCCAGGGTTTTGCGGTGGCCTGTTTCTTCATGCCGCTGACCACCATCACTCTCTCTGGCCTCCCGCCGGAGCGGCTGGCGGCGGCGTCGAGCTTGTCGAACTTTACCCGAACCCTTGCCGGCTCCATCGGTACCTCAATTACCACCACCATGTGGACCAACCGCGAGGCGTTGCACCATGCGCAGCTCACCGAGTCGGTGACGCCGTTCAACCCCAACGCCCAGCAGATGTACGATCAACTACAGGGTATGGGAATGACCCAGCAGCAGGCTTCCGGCTGGATTGCCCAGCAGATAACCAACCAGGGGTTGATTATCTCCGCCAACGAAATCTTCTGGGTTTCGGCGGGGATCTTTATCCTTCTGCTAGGCCTGGTGTGGTTCGCCAGGCCGCCGTTCAGCGCCGGCGGCGGTGGCGGGGGCGCACACTAAGTATTAACAAAAGGGATCTGCGGGTCCCTTTTTTATTGCCGGACCTTGTCCATTTCGCGCTAGCTTCTGTCCATTTCGCTAAAGCCGCCGATGGGTTATGTCATGCAGGATAAAGCTCCGACTACAGGAGAACACCATGCTGACCAATCCTTGCGAAAAATACAGCCCTTATCCACCTATCACCCTGCCCGATCGCCGCTGGCCCGAGCGGCAAATCACTACCGCGCCGCGCTGGCTTTCCACCGATTTGCGCGACGGCAACCAGGCGCTGGCCGAACCAATGGATGCCGCGCGTAAGCTGCAGTTCTGGGATCTGTTGCTGGAGTGCGGTTTTAAAGAAATAGAGGTCGCCTTCCCCTCCGCCTCGCAAACCGATTTCAACTTTGTGCGCCAGCTGATTGAGGAGCAACGCATCCCTGAAGATGTCACCATTCAAGTATTGACTCAGGCGCGGGAAGAACTCATAGCACGAACCTTTGAAGCGCTGCGCGGCGCCAGACAGGCGACCATTCATCTCTACAATGCCACCGCGCCGCTGTTTCGCGAGCTGGTTTTCGGCATGGAAAAGGCCGAAGTGATCGAGCTCGCCACCCGCGCCACCCGGCTTATTCGTCTGCATTGCGAACAGCAGCCGGACACCCGTTGGCAATATGAATATTCACCGGAAACCTTCTGTTTTACCGAGCCGGAATTCGCCCTTGAAATCTGCGAAGCGGTGGCGGAAATCTGGCAGCCCTGTGGCGAACGGCCAATGATTATTAATCTCCCGGCAACGGTCGAAGTCAACACGCCAAACGTCTACGCCGATCGGATTGAATATTTTTGCCGCCACTTCTCGCGCCGCCAGGATGTGTGTATCAGCGTGCATCCGCATAACGATCGCGGTACCGGCGTCGCCAGCGCCGAGCTGGCGGTGATGGCCGGCGCCGATCGCGTTGAAGGCTGTCTGTTCGGCAATGGCGAGCGTACCGGCAACGTCTGTCTGGTCACGCTGGCGATGAATCTCTATAGCCAGGGCGTGGATCCGCAGTTGCGCTTTACGCAGATGAATCGGGTGGTAGAGATCGTCGAGAACTGCAACCAGCTCCCGGTACATCCGCGTCATCCATGGGCAGGCAGTCTGGCCTACACCGCCTTTTCGGGTTCACATCAGGATGCCATTAAAAAAGGGTTTGATGCCCGTAAACCGGGAGATCGCTGGCAAATGCCGTATTTACCTATCGATCCACAGGATATCGGTTGCAGCTATGAAGCGGTGATCCGCGTTAACAGCCAGTCAGGTAAAAGCGGCAGCGCATGGCTGATTGAGCAGAACCATGGTCTTAAGCTGCCGCGGGCGTTGCAGCAGGACTTCAGCCAGTACGTTCAGCAAGAAACGGATAGCCATGGTAAAGAAATGACCCATAACGCATTATGGCAGCTGTTTCGCAGCCGTTACGGCCTGCTGGCGCAGCCGACGCTGGCGTTACTCGACTATCAGAGCGACGGCCAGCAGGATGGCGAACTGACGTTACAGGCTGCGCTGCGGATGAATGGCGAAACCCGCCGCTTGAACGGACGTGGTAACGGTTTGTTATCCGCCGCCGCCAACGGCCTGAGCGCGCTGTTAAAACGTCATTTCGTTATCAAGGACTACCACGAGCATACCCTCGGGGCGCGCAGCGACAGCCGCTCCGTTGCCTATATTCGCTGCGTCTTTGCCAATGGCGAAAGTCGATGGGGCGTCGGCATTGATAATGACGTTGCCCGCGCGTCTTTACAGGCGTTGTGTAATGCCGTTCACGCCAGGGATTAATCCAACGGGCGAAAATAGTCGCTGGGCGCGGTCCCCATTACCCGGCGGAACATGGCGCTAAAAGCGCTGTGACTGCCGTAACCCAGATCCAGCGCTACCCGTAGTACCGACTGCCCCTGCGCCAGGCGAACCAGCGCCTCCATCAGCTTCGCCCGGCGCACCCATTCGCTCCACGTCAGGCTGGTCTGCTGTTGAAAATGGCGGTTCAGCGTACGCTCGCTCATTCCGCCTGCTTGCGCCGCCTCACGGCTGCCCCACGGTTCACCGGGCGCTTCGCGCACCCGCTGGCATAACCGACGCAGGCTATCGCTATGCGGTTCCGGCAAACCGAAAGGTAATACCGACATCCCGCGAATTTCATCCAGCATCAGCTCATAGATACGTTCATCGCGGGTGCCGGGGAAATAGCGCTCTTCCAGCGCCAGCGACGCGACGATAAGCTCACGCAGCAGCGGTGAGATCTGCACGATCTGGCAGGTAGAGGGCAGATCGGCACGGGCCAGCGGATCGATAAATAGCGTCCGTGCGGCCACATTGCCAGTTATGCGCAACGCGTGCGGCGTATGTGCCGGTAGCCAGACGCCGCGCCCCGGCGGCACGACCCAGAATCCGACCGGCGTTTCCACCCGAACCACGCCGCTGAGAATATGCAATAACTGAGCGCAGTCGTGGCAATGCATTGGTTCGCTATCGCCGTGGGCGTAATCATGGGCAAATGGCACCAGCGCGCGGTGCTGGAAGGAAAAGGAGAGCGTTGTCGACATGATAAGCGGAGAGCGGCCCGACGCGATGGCCGGGCCGACGCATGCGCACTAGATGTGCAGTTCTTGCAGTTTTTCTTTCGGCAGCGCCAGCTCATCGTTGCTGTTGATGCGAACATCACGCTCAATGATGTGGCGGGCGATATCCTGCGCTTCCTCCAGCGAGTGCATGGTGTAGGTTCCGCACTGGTAGACATTCAGCTCAGGGATCTGATTCTGATCTTTGACTTTCAGCACGTCAGCCATCGCCGCTTTCCAGGCATCGGCCACGCGTTGCTCTTCCGGCGTACCAATCAGGCTCATGTAGAAACCGGTACGGCAGCCCATCGGAGAAATGTCGATAATTTCCACGCCATTACCGTTCAGGTGATCGCGCATGAAACCAGCAAACAGGTGCTCCAGTGTATGAATACCGCGCTCCGGCATCACTTCCTGGTTCGGTACGCAGAATCGCAGATCGAAAACGGTGATTTGATCGCCGTGCGGCGTGTTCATTTTCTTCGCGACGCGCACCGCAGGCGCTTCCATTCGGGTATGGTCGACTGTGAAACTATCTAACAACGGCATTCTTCACCTCCGATAGTGATTTTTTTTAAAATAAAATGAACTCTTCGTTCAACAGCGAGTCTGAGTATATGAAAGACGCGCATTTATTATCATCATCATCCCTGAATCAGAGATGAAAGTTTGGCCACAGTGATGTGGCCTTTTTCTTTTGTAGCGCTTTTTACTACGCGTGTCGTGCTAAAAGTGCCTCGAACGGCTCGCTATCTTCCGCTTCCACTTTCTTCTGTCGCGCGACCGACGCATCACGTTCGGCGATAAAATCTTCTTCGCTTAAAATTTCCAGCGGTTCATCGCGCAGCATCGTACGATACTCATCAGCCAGCTTACGCCCGGTACCGCCAATCCCTTCTTCAATCATAGAACGCAGAATGCGCGCTGAGAACGTTAATTCCGGATCGTCAAAGCACGCCAGCAGCTCATCGCACACTTGTTGATAGGCCTCGCCGCCGTGGATGCTGTCCAGCGTTTGCGCCACGCGACGTAAATCACGGAACAGATCTTTACCCACCTGCGCCAGCGGGAACTGCGCGCTTTCACAGCCAATCCCCAACGTCAGGCCCGGTTTACGGCCCTCAAGAATCACCCGGTTCCAGTTAGTGCGGGTACACAGCAGTTCGCTGCTGCTCATCTCCGGCGCATCGGCCAGCACGCACCAGACCATAAACAGATCGAGGAAGCGCACCTGCTGCTCATCCACGCCGATCGGCGAGAACGGGTTGATATCCAGCGAACGCACTTCGATGTACTCGATGCCGCCGCGCAGCAGCGCATCGGACGGCGTTTCACCGCTACGGGTCACCCGTTTCGGACGAATCGGCGCGTACAGCTCGTTTTCAATCTGCAGAATATTGCTGTTGATCTGCAGATGTTTGCCGTCTTTCTCAAGCCCGATTTTAGCGTACTCTTCCGATGGCGTTTTAATCGCCCGCTTCAATCCTGCCACATACTCGTGCAGATCGTTAAACGTAATTCCGAGATTGCTTTGCGACTTATTGGTATAACCGAGGTCGCTAAGACGCAGAGAAGTGGCGTATGGCAGGTAATACATGCCGTTTCCGGCCTTTTCAAACGGCAGAGTCGTCGGTTTGCCTTGCAGGAACGAGGAGCAAATCGCCGGCGACGCGCCGAACAGGTACGGAATTACCCAACCGAAACGGTAGTAGTTACGAATCGAGCGGAAATAACCGGCCGAGATCGCCTCTTTGCCGCTTTCCGCGTCTTCCACACCGCACTTGGCCTGCCAGAACGCCATCGGCAGCGAGAAGTTATAGTGCACGCCAGAAATGGTTTGCATCAGCGCGCCGTAGCGGTTTTTCAGCCCTTCGCGATACAACGTTTTCAGCCGGCCAACGTTAGAGGTGCCGTATTGCGCCAGTTCAATATCCTGACCCGGCGCGATATAGCACGGCATGCTCAGCGGCCACATCCGCTCGTCGCCGAGCTGGCGGGCGGTGAAGCGATGCACATCGCGCAGGAAAGTCAGCATATGATCGACATCGCCATCCACTGGAGTAATAAACTCCAACAGGGCTTCGGCAAAATCAGTAGTAATCCATTTATGGGTCAGCGCCGAACCTAAAGCTAAAGGATGGCCGGTCGTGGCCAGCGTGCCGTCGGCGTTAACGCGCAGCGTTTCACGCTCAAGCCCACGTTTAATGCCTTGCAGCGCCTGCGGATTTTTTTCCAGCCAGGCCAGCGCCTGTGATACATCCGGGATCAATTTGACCTCCCGCCTGTCGAAATCGTTTGAATTAGCATAATTGTAATGGTTGAACAATCAGTCCAATTAGTGCCACCACGTCATGCCCTGAAGGGTTGCCGCCGCTATGACGATATAACGCAACGCCTTACCAAGGCATAAAAAAAAGAGCACTGGTCCCCAGGAAATGCGCATCCATCCCGCTAGTAAACACAGCAAATCGCCTATAACAGGCGCCCAGCTCAATAATAATGTCACCGCGCCATAGCGTTTAAGCCAGCCGGTTGCCCTCTCCTGCCAGCGCGATTGCTTGCGCAGCGGAAACAGGCGCCCCAGAATAACGTTAGTTACCCCTCCAAGGCTATTGCCGATTGTTGCTATTAATACCAGCATCCACGGTTGACTTGCCCCCGTAAGAAGCATAGCAACCAGCACCACTTCTGAGTTACCGGGCAGTAAAGTGGCGCTTAAAAAGCTGCTGGCAAAAAGCGACAGGAGCGACAGCGCGTCGCTCACAATAGACGCACATCCACAGCATCCATACCCGCGCGCTTCGCCGCCTCCAGACCGAAGTCGGCATCCTCGAAGACCACGCAGGTTTCCGGTGCGACGCCCATGCGCTCCGCGCACAGCAGGAAGGTATCGGGCGCAGGCTTATGCTGCGCCACGTGATCGGCAGCCACCACCGCGGAGAAGTAGTGGCGCAGGCCAAGATGCGCCAGCAGCGCTTCGGCAACAGCGCTTTCGCTACCGGTACCGACCGACATCGGGCGACGGCCATGCCACTCTTTTACCACCTCTATCAGCGGTAACGGGCGTACGCTATCCAGCAGCATCGCTTTGACGGCGACGGTCTTTTCCTGCGCCAGACGATGCGGATCTAAATCAGCCTGATTCAGCTCGATAATCGCCTGGGCAATACGCCAGGTTGGAGAACCGTTGAGCGCGACCACGGCCTGCTCATCAAAACGCATACCGTAACGGCCCAGTACTTCACGCCATGCCTTACGATGCGTCGGCTCGGTATCGAGGATGGTGCCATCCATATCGAAAATCAGTCCTGCGTAACGTTGGTACATCGTGTTCTCACAAACCGGATAAGGAAACGTTACTGTATCGCAAAAGGCGGGTTTTGTCGCGGGGGAGCCAGAGACAGCAAAGGCGCCTGCAGGCGCCTTAATCAACTCGGGATAGCGAAAACGGTATTATTTGATTCGCAGGTCGTTCTCAACCACGCGCACGCCCTGCACGCGACGGGTGACCTCTACCGCCCGTTTAGCGCTCTCAGCCGACGATACGAAACCGCTCAGCTGTACGCGGCCTTTAAAGGTCTGCACGCTAATTTCTGAGGATTTGATATCTTTTTCGTTAAACAGCGCGCTTTTTACCTTGGTGGTTACCACGGTATCGTCAATATAACCGCCGGTGCTTTCTTTGGTGGACGATCCGGCACAGCCTGCCAAAGATACGGCGACCAGAAGCGTTGCGCAAAAGGCAGGTATTGCTTTGAACCATTTCATTGATTTCTCTCCTTGCATTCATCACACCCGGTTCAGGTAGATCTACAGGGATAAATTATAGTGGAAAGAGCGACTTGCCAATAAGAAATGTGTTGATTATCGAGGAGATAAAATGCGTCGTACTGATGGGATGAAAATTGGAGAGTTTTATTGAAAAGAAGATGGTGCATCCGGGAGGATTACTCGGCTGCGCCTCGCCCTACGGGCCGTTGCTGACGCAACGTTATCCTTCCTGGTACTCGCGATAATTTCGCATACCATGCAACAATCGAGATTGCTGTTACTGAGGAGAATATGGTGCATCCGGGAGGATTCGAACCTCCGACCGCTCGGTTCGTAGCCGAGTACT